>PKTP01000006.1 GCA_002869105.1 Alphaproteobacteria bacterium | reverse complement strand
GCCTGCCCCAGCTTAAGAAGATTGAAAAGGGTTTCTTATATAAAAATCAAAGTTTAAAGACCCTGACGCTGAGCCTGCCCCAGCTTAATCAGGTTGGAGATTGGTTCTTATCTAAGAATGAAAGTTTAAAAACTGTAACGCTGAGTCTGCCGCAGCTTACGCAGGTTGGAGATTTTTTCTTATATAGCAATCGAAGGTTGGAGGCCCTATCGCTGAACTTGCCCCAGCTTAAGCAGGTTGAAGATTATTTCTTATATAATTGTGAACAATTAAAATCCGTTGACTTGAGGTCTTTATTAAAGTTGGAAAAAGTAGAGGCTGTGTACCTCATTCTGCGCAACTCAGCAGTTAATACCTTTATGGGAAATATGCCCAAGTTAGAGGAAGTTTTGATCGATGCCCGCCCGAAAGAATTTTTTAAAGAGTTACTGAAGGACAAGCATGATTTATTGCCCAAGTTCAAGGTTGTTGCTTAGTTTTCTTATGGGATGAATGAGATTCTCACGCGCCATGCTGGCGCTCAGAATGACGATTCAAAATAAATGCCCTCGCAAGGGCGATTTCTATACACGTCATCCTGAGGAGAAACATCGTTTCGACGTGAGGATCTAGAGAGATTGCCACAGTCGTTTCACTCCTTCGCAATGACCAAGAAGTAGGGAAGGAGATTGGATGGGGAAAATTTTTGGTTGACATATTTGTGATAAATTAGCAACTATATCTTCACATTTGTGGAGTTTTGTATGCAATGTTTTGTTCTGACGTTCTTTTTATGTCTCCTAAATGTTCACGCCGCTGATCCCGAAAAGACATTTGTGCCGATAGAAGCTGAAGAGCCAGCAACAGGGTTTCAGCTGTCCAGTTCTGGGGCTGAAAATTCAGATACTGATTCTGATTACTCTGATGTTGAAATGGTGCCTCCTCTTGGAGAGGCAAGTGGTGGTGATGGCGCTGGTGCGGCAGCAGCAGCGGCAGGAAGTACCCACCATGAAGAGTTGATGCACTGTCCGCATTATAGAGCTACTTACAGAGAAGCCGTAAAGGCTGCTTTGGCTTCTGTTTCCACCGATGAAAAGCCAATAGTTCTGACAAAGGAACTGAGCAACTTGCTGAATGAAGACCCTAATAACAGAACGGGGGCCTCTGGACAGGATTTTCAAGAACGGGTAAATGAACCGGAACAAAAGTTATCTTTTAAAAATAGAATGATGGTTTGGTTTGGATCTATGATGGGGCGCCGGTAAATCTTGTCAAAGTTACGTTTTAATAGGTTTTTTTCCAGTGATCTATTTTTTCTCAGTCACTGGGCTCAGAGGAAATTGACTAAATATATTGACGGTTAAGTAAAATAGCTTTTTAATTCATGATGATTTTCTAGTGGGGAGATTATGAAATTTCTAATGCCTTTAATTATTTCTGTTTCAATGGGTGCATCTTTTGCCTTTGCTATGGATCCCGATCCCACCGGGGTAGACATGCAAACGAGATATATTTCTCGGGCAACATCTGTAGAGGTTGCGGAAATTATGGCGCGACCAGAACCCACTGCAGAAGAGCGGCATCGTGAGAATCAAATTCATGCACTTATTAATCAGACTATAGAAAAGGCCCATAACCAATGGAGGGACATTGCACAGCAACGTCGGGCCTGCATCTATCAGCTCCAACTGCACACAGCAGATTTGCTGAAACAAGTGGATGGCTTTATTGGTACACAACAGACTCAAAATAAGGGCATTATAATTTTTGCAAAGGGGCTATGTTTACAAAATCCATCACCAGAGAATTTGGAAATTTTAGAAATATCTTTAAACAATGCCATTGAATTCAATACTTTAGGACATCAAATCCGCAGTCTGGTCCGTTCAGATTATTTCAAGCAACTCATTGATGTCTGACATATTGAAGAGTCAAATATAAACGATACCCAAGTCGTGAAGCATTGTGTTTAAGTGGTATGTATATAGGGGATAATATTATGGGGCGAGTGATGGGGTTTGAACCCACGGCCTCCAGTGCCACAAACTGGCGCTCTAACCAACTGAGCTACACCCGCCGTCTGCATTCTTGTTTACCTGTCTCTAGGCAGAACGTCAATATTTTAATGAAGCGTTGATGATAGCAGCCTGAATAAGATTGCCGCGTTGGCATTACATGCCGCCTCGCAATGACGAAAAACACACGTCATCCTGAGGAACGCAGTGACGTGAGGATCTAGAGAGCCTGCCGCGTTGGGACTATGCCCCGCCTCGCAATGACGATTAAAAATAAAAAACACCGCCTCGCAAGGGCGAAGAAATAATACACCCCTCTCAATGAGGGGTTTTTTTATGCACTCCTTCGTAATGACGATTTCTATAGGGCGAAGAAAAATAAAAAACACATTAATCAACAAAGAAAGGAAGATCCCATGTTTCAATGGTTTCAACACAAATCAACACGTCCAAAGCACAGACCGGCGATTATGGCGGTTAATGGCGGCACGGCTAGTAAGGATATGTCCCAGAGTTATTGGGACCTGTGCCAAGAAGGCTATGGCAAAAACAGTATTGTGTATCGCGCCATTAATATGATTGCTCATAATTTAGCCAGTGTGGCCTGGCAGGTGCCAAAGGGATGGACGCTGCCTTTGCAAAAACAATGGCAAGCCACGTTAAAAAAACCCAATGCAACGCAATCTTGGGCCAGCTTTATGGAAACAGTGACCAGTTATTTGCTGCTTTCAGGCAATACTTATATTGAGCGGTTTCATTGCGCCGAGACTGGAAAGCTAGAATTATTTGTACTGCGGCCGGATCGGGTAACGATTGTGCCAGGACCATATGGCATTCCCCATAGCTACCGTTATGAAGTGGAAGGAAAGAAGCGAACCATTCCAGTGGATGGTCAGACCGGCGCCTCAAATTTGCTGCACATTAAGTTCTTCCATCCGCACAATGATTGGTATGGCCTGAGCCCTTTGCAGGCAGCGGCTTTGGCAATCGATCAAGCCAATGCCATGGGCCAACATAATGTGACCTTATTGAATGATGGCGGCCGGTCGACTGGTGCTCTGGTGATGAAACAACCCGATCATAGCTTGCCAATGACTGAAGAACAACGTGAACACTTGAAGCAAGAGCTTAATGAGGCTTATGGCGGCGCCAGCCAAGCCGGCAAGATGATGGTACTTGAAGGAGATATGGAATGGCGTGAAATGGGGCTGAGCCCTAAGGATTTAGATTTTCTGACCGGCAAACAAATGGCCGCACGGGAAGTTGCACAAACGTTTGGGGTGCCGCCTATGTTGGTGGGTGTGCCGGGAGATGCCACCTTTGCCAACTATAAAGAAGCTCGGTTTCACCTATGGGAAGATACCATTATTCCCCTTCTGAATCGGATTATGGCCGAATTTTCTGGATGGGTGAACGAGGAGGGCGATGGTTTTGGGTTTGACTCTGAATCGATTTCAGCCCTGACCTTTCGCCGCGAATCCATTTGGGAGCGCCTGCAAAATGCTGACTTTCTAACCACGGATGAAAAACGCGCCGCCGTCGGCTACGGGCCAATGGCGTCAAAAAAACCAAGTGACCAAAGGAAAGAGACATGAGACCCCATCCTATTGATTTAAATGACTGGCAGGCTGATTTTTTCAGCTTTCAAGAACAGATCTCCCTTCAGGGGATGGGACAGATCCAGCGAACCATTGAGGGCGATCGTGTTTATCTGGGCCCCTTGAAAACACAGCCGCTTTATCGAGTTGACATCACTTTTGAAACCCAGCGATTCAATCCCGCTCTGCAGGTGAGTCAAGGCGATGAGATTGACTTAACACTGACCCAATCCTGGCAAGATGCCAAAGGAGACCTGAGATCAGAAGACAGTCGCACATGGCCACGCCGGCATTGGCACCAAGGAAGTTTGCGGATTGTGACCGCTACAAGCATATTCCGGAAATGCAGAACCCGCTTGAGAGATGGTTTGAAACTGCTGTTGATTTCAGCAGTGTGCGCTATCAACCACGCCTCCAGGGACTGGTTGAAGACGTGCAGCTGACCTTTCAACCCGACTCGATGATGACCCGTGGCAAGATTGTGATCTGCGAACGGCCGCTCAAACCAACACCAGAACCAACAACCTAAAAAGGAGAAAAAAAAGATGTTAACAATATTAGGATCATTCATTGGATTTTTGGGAAGTGTTTTTCCCGATATCGTGAAGTATTTTCAAGATCAACAAGATAAAGGCCACGAGCTGAAATTGTTTGACCGCCAAATTGAAGTGATGAAACTGAATCATCGCTTTCGGGCCCAAGAAATGCGCGACATGATTGATGTGGTTGAAACCCAAGGGATTTATCGACCGATTGCCCAAACGAAAATTAAATGGGTTGATGCCTTAGCGGCCAGTGTGCGGCCAGTGATTACCTACGTCTTTTTTGCTTTGTATGCAACGGTGAAATGGGCCCAGGTTAAAAAACTTTTGATCGTCACTGACCACATGACCATTAGCACCGCTTTGATGCGTGCTTGGCATGAAGAAGACCAAGCTCTGTTTGCTGCGGTGATGTCTTTTTGGTTTGGTCAACGCGCCCTTCGACAACAGCGCCGTGCTCGGTCAAAATCATAAGGAGAAAAGATGACTCACCAAAAAGAACCTGTGATTTTAGGAGATAATCACTGTGATGTGCTTACGCAAGCGGCCACGTTTATCAGCCCGTTTGAGAGCTTCCGCCGCTATCGATACTTTTGTCCAGCTGGACGGATCACCATTGGCTATGGCCATGTGGTTCTGCCCCATGAAACAGTGGTTGAACCCCTGGATAAAGCCCAAGCAGAAAAGCTTTTGATGGCCGATTTAGCCCGGTGCAAACGACAGTTGGACCAATTGGTGGATGTGGAGTTGACGGTTTTACAAGAAGTGGCGTTACTGTCTTTTATTTTTAATGTCGGCGCGATGGCGTTTCAACGATCAACGCTGCGGCAAAAACTTAACCGCGACCTTCATGACGAGGTGGTGCCCGAGTTTTATCGCTGGACCAAAGCCCGGGGTCGTCGGTTGAAAGGCCTGGTTCGCCGGCGCGATGCCGAGGCCAAACTCTATGCTGCAGGGACGATCGATGATGAAGAAGTGTGGGGCGGGTTTTGAAAATCACTTCCAAAAAAGCCCATGCCTTCGATCAAGAATCTTTGAGGCTTGCCAGAAGAGCCTGGTTGAGCACAAAGGTTCTTCCCTTAGCGCCGATGCCACATTGTTTTATTATATTCCCTGTGCTCTCTTCTATTTGGAAATGCTCTTCCAGCATATTGCACAATGAAAAGAAAAGAATATTTGCTTTATCTGTTTTGCCTTTTTTGTGGAGATAGTCACAATAAACCAAAACCCGCTTCGCTGCTTGTTGTAAAGAGTGATAGATAGGGTTGCTTGTAATCTTCATGAGAGTCTCATTTCTTTTTAATAAAAGCTTTTTTTGAGACTGTTCGAAAATTTCACCTGCTTTTTCAAACTGCTCCTCAAAAAGCCTTTGAGCCTCTTCTTGTTGCAACTGAGCAATGCCTGAAGGTGCCATAATCGTTTCGAGGGTTTTTTCAAGCTTGGTTCTAAGGGCGGGGTTGATCTCTGCATGGGGACTGTCGATCCCGTAATCCATGACAGATTCATTACGAACAGAGTAACCGCTGCGTGTGCGCGCATCAGCGCCTTGACTATGACGTTGGTTGATGGCATCCATCCGGGCGGTAATTTCGTTTAAGAAATTAAGATTTTCTTGGGTTAATCTGCGGGGTGGTTGAGAAGAAAATACGGCTGCTGCTGAAGCCTGAGCACTACCAGCTGCGGCGGCGGCGCCATTCTCTGTTAAAAGTTCTTCTGCAAGGAGGCACTGGTGAGAAGGGAGATTCGCCAAAATTTCATCCTTAGGAATGCCCATATCTGAAAATTCTTTGATCATAGCCGCTAATACTTGACGTGCTTCGTCAATATCACCCATTGGCCCGCTAGCTGCCGCCGCTTCTCCCTCTGTGTCTTCAACAGGAGATGGACGTAGCTTGTACGCTGGTTGCAGAGCAGAGGCTGTGAGCTTTGTCGTCAGGGCCTGATAAAAATCGGGGAAAACGGGTTGGTTTTTGCCAGAAGCTTGGATCTGGATATCACCATACAATAAGGCAACAATGGTCCAGTTATTAAAAGCGATTTGCCCTTTTTTGCCGTTAAAGCTACCTTGAACTTGTTCAAATATTCTTCGGCTTTCTTCGGAGACCTGTGCTGCTTCAGAAGAACAAGCTCTGAGTTGATCTGTGATTGAAGGCTCATAACCATTGGCTTGAGTAATTTCATGAGCCAATGTCTCTAAAAGATAATCACTATAGGCGCGGACAAGCTGGCCAGCACGCTGCGTGTCTTGTGCCAAGGGCGTTATCTTTTCTGTGATGAACTGCGCAGCAAAAGCAGGAAGATAGTGATCTACCCGTTGATTGAACCCTGGAAAATACGGATAGTAATCCGGATGGGTTATCGCAAAGTCTGTGAATCGGCTTGTTAGATGCTCGGATAACTGTTTGAGAGAGTCGTAGGTGGCAAGGTATACGCCTTTTTCCTCTTGCGTCAAACGATCATAGTCAATTTGAGCTAATGAGGGGAACATGAGAAAGAGTATAATAATAAAAACTTTTAGTTTTAATTTCAGGTACATGTTTATTTAATCATCAATATTTATTAGATATGTAGAGATTTAGATATTATTCGTCAATATATCGTCATTAATTTGTTAATAATTTTATAAAGATATTGATATTTTCTCACCAAAAATAGAGTTTGAGAGAAGTAAACGATTTATTTTATTTTTTTTTAGAATTTATTTAAAGTAAATTGTTTAGAATAAACAAAAAGATATAACTTATATTATTTTTTTTAATGTTTCTTTATTATTTTTTCACAATTTACTCTTTAAAATAAGAGTATATAGCAAGGAGGCTGTGATGAGATATTTAGGAACACGAAACAATTTTAATATTTATAAACTTTTTCTTTTGATGGGATTTTTTTCTAGTGGATTAGGACTGGACGTGAACGCTAACGCTAACGCCAATGCAGAACAATCTTCTAATAGTTTTGACGAGGAAAGTCGTAATAAAAAAACTCAAACTATAAAATCTACAGCTATCAATTCGAGGGATTTAAACAATACCGCACAAAAAGAAACCCAAGGTTGCATCCGGGTTGTATATGAAGTGCCAGAAAAAGAAGATCAAAGGCCGCTAACGCCGCTGCAAAGCATTAATCGAATGTTATATAGACGGTAGCGTTAAAGGCTGCTGAGGCCAAGTGTAAGGAGTGGGATTTGTTAGCTGCGGTTTGAAAAAGCTGTGCTAACGCCTATCACTTTTTGCGGGTCAATTCTTGGATAAGGCTTTCCTCCCCGATCAATTCCATTTCAAAAATATCAAGACTCAAGTCATGCGCATGCTTGCTCCCTTGATGATCTATCTTTTGAAAATGGCGGAGGGAGGGGGATTCGAACCCCCGATACGGATATGATCCGTATAACGGTTTAGCAAACCGCCGCTTTCAGCCACTCAGCCACCCCTCCATGGGTGTACAATTGGTATAAAGCTTAGGATGGGATCCTGTCAAGTGTAACCCTTATAGAAAGCGGTTATTTTTAAAGGTATAGAGGGTCTTAAGCTTTTGAGGAAAGAGCTTGCTTTTGAAGCGCTTTGAGCGTGAGCAGTATGTCAATCAACAGATCAACGCCCGCAAAATGCTGCTGACTGACAGATGTGGCTTTGTTGGTGTTGCCTTCAAGACCATGAAGATGCTTTTGAAGCTTTTGTAGAGATTCTAAGGTTTTTGAATCTTGGCTTAGGTGATCAATGGCAACGGGCAAGCTTTCGTAGTTATTGGCGCTGGGCGGATAATAGCAGGCTTCATAAAGGGTTTTGATGTTATCTTCAATTCGACGAATGCACTTTTCAAGATACTCGATTTCTTCAGGGGAGTAGGCCTTTGCATGATGACGAATTGTCTTGAGGTTATGCAAGGCCGTGTTGGTGCCATCATGATGAATGCGCGCTAATAAATCATATAATTTGGCCAACTCAACTTTAAATGCTTTTGATTGGTAGGCTTGAGGATGTTGGGATTTGTAAAATTTATTGAGAGAGAGGTAATAAATCTTCTGCTGTTCTGGAGTTTTGATTTTGACTTGCGCTAGAAAATGAAGGACATCCTCTCGCTCTTGCCACCAATTTTGCAAGTTTTTAGGCGTGATGAAATACTTTCTGATAACAGGCCTTAGGTTATACAGTGGATGAATTTTTGTTTTATAACTACGATCCCCATTCAGGCGGCGATTGAGCACCTCCAAAAAAACCCGTTGAAGTTCAGGCGGATATTGTTTGAGCTGGGTGCGCAAGTGAGACCCTGCCTTGTAAGCTTTTTTTTTGCGCGGCAGTTAAGCAGGACTTGTGCAGCCTATCTTCTTCTAAGAGAGCAGCTGCTGCCCGGGGGAGAGATTTTTTACACACACTGCGGCGAAAAAAATAATGCTTATAAATAGATGTTGGATCATTTTGAGTACTGATCAAAATGAAGCCGATGGACAACCCTATAAATAAAAAAATTAGAAATCTCATTTAAACCGTCTATTTAATAATGGTAAAATCAATCAGTGCTTTTGTTAAGGAATTTTTCTAACCAACCCAGGCTTTTTTCTAATTAAAGTTTAATTATTATTTTTTTTCAAAACCATTCATTAGATCAGATCCCAGATAAAGCGGAGTGTAACATGGAACATATTCAATGAAAAAATTTATATTTGTTTTTTTGAGCGTCTGTAATCTTTGCTTTACAGCGACAGCAGGGAGCAAATCACAGGTTGAGAATAAGATCCTTGCTGACAAGGAGGCACCCGCTAAAAGTTCCAGAAGGAATGGAGATGAGGATACCCCAGATGCAAAGAAAGAAAAGAGAGGGGAAGCGCGTGCGGCTGCTGTCGTTCAAAGAAGAGAAGAGCCCTTATTCTCAGAGGCTGAAGAAGAATCGGCAACCTCCACTGTTGAGTCTCTAGACGATGATTCTCACCCACTGGAAAGCGAGAGTAGCAGGTCTCCCTCGCCAGAAGTTATAGCTTCTCAGAAGGAAGAGAAAGGAAAGGATGTTATGATGACATCTTTTGTCTCTGGAGGCGTGCGGGCAGAAGCAAATTTTGTTCCACGGTCTCAGGTGGGGGTGAGTATGCATCGTCGCACAACAAGTGATGCTGCCAAAATTAATCTTGATTCCGCGCGTTTTGCTGGGATGCCCCCTATGTTTTTCCCAGATGAGAGGGCTCAAATTCCTACTGTTTTTCGATATAATAAACCAACTATACATACTGAAACAATACAGCAATTTATCGTTGAATATTCAAAGCCTTCTTTCATGAACGAAGCGGGGTGGGATCAAGAAAAAGTTGAGATTGATTCTTTCTATAGCCTGGATGGAGTTTTGCAGCCTTATCTAAACCATGTTGCCTGTAAGATTAAGAGAATTGTTCAGGAGCATAAGCGCACCTTCAATGCTTTTATTTGCTACAAATGGCCGGGTGATCAGGGAGAACGAGGCGAGCTGCAGCGAAAAATCAAGCTTATGCGGACTTTTTTTAGAGGATCGGGTTTAGCGGCGACAATGGACGTTGTTAACAACAAGTCTGGCAAGATCTCGGTGTACCGGGAGACCTTGAAAGAGACGGATATGATTATTTTTCTTGTTACGAAAGAGTCTATTGAATCAGCCCGTGAATGGAAGAAAGAAAAGGAAGAGCAAGCGCAAGTTAGCGGGACTGGTAGCTCATCAGAACAAAAAAACAATCTATGGAAGGAGCTTGATACCATTCAAAAACGTTTGGGTCTTGAGGGGAAAATGCCAGGGGAAAAACAACAATTGATTTATCCATTGCTGATGGAGCCAATAGAGAAAGTGTCGGAAAAATTGCAAGATATATGGCCTGAGGACTTTATCTATCATGACATTCATGGAGAAAAGCTAATAGAAGTATTGCCTGAATTTGTTATTCAAGCGTGGTCTAACTATTTCGAGCCACACAGCAAGTTTTGTGAGGCAATAAAGGGCATAATGAGTAGACTTGAGCAAGAGAAAGAAAGGTATAATAATCGCCTTGAAGGGGTTAAAGAAGCCTTAGAAGCTATCAAGGGAGGAGCAATCTCGGGAGCAAGCGCCGATGATGACGCTGCGGATGGGTCAAAAGAAGCCGTGGAAGTCGCAGCCATTTTGAAAGATGTATCTATAGTCGAAAAGCTTCCAAAAAATTTAAAACTATGCCTTGAGAGCTATTGCATGCAGCAAAAAATTAAAAAGCTAGGGAATCTATATACGAGGGTTGCTGCTAACCACGAGCTTCCCACTCAGACTTCTAGTAAACCATCTCCTTCAAATGCTTATGATCTTTACTTTGCGCAAAAAAGTTTACAGTCAGATGTAGAAGTGTATCAAAAAGGTTTCTCAGGGCTGGGGATTTATCACTTTGTGATGGCGCAAAAATTTCATGCTATTCAGCCCACTGAAGAATTATTGTCCTCTGAAGAAGCTGAGACGAGCGTTTTGAAATTTCATGATGGATATGCTTATGGAAACATTGCTTTTAAAGCCTATGAATGGGCACTTAAGTGTTTTGATCACTGTCGTGATAACATGAATGGCGCAGATTTTTTTAGGGCGTTGTGCCATGAAGGCCGGGGGCACTTATTAATAAGCAACCGTGTTGGAGATCCTTGGGAAATGGGAGAAAATTATGAAAAAGCCACTGTTCAACTGGCAAAAGAAGAGTTTGAATGTTCTTTAAAGATTCACGGCTCACTCAGTAAAAGTGCTTATCAGCTTGCTCAGATAGCGGGCATCTCTGGCAATGATGGGGAGATTTTAAAGTATACAGCTCAATGGCAGCGCTCCTCTAAGGAATACCAACCTCTTTTAAGAAAAGTGAAAGAAGCGGCTGCGGGAGAAGATCCACAGCTTGTAACCTGTAAAGAAGATCTGTCTACTGCTGCAGAGCAATTTAGCGACGTACATGAGAAAGTCATGTCTTTCCTTGCAGGAACAGTTGAAAGAGCAGGCGAGCATGGTCAACGTGCCAGGGAAATTCTTGCAAGACAACAGTCGTTTGTTTGCGAAGATGACAGTGTTTTCCTTCCTAACTAGTGAAATGATGTGGTCAGGTAATTAGATGAACGGCTTTGAAAACCCGTTGACGTTTAGGTAGGTATTTCTTGAGCTGGGCGCGCAAGTGAAGCCCTGCTTTGTAAGCTTTTTTTACGCGGCAGTTAAGCAGGATTTGTGCAGCCTATCTTCTTCTCATAAACGTCTATCTAATGATGGGAAAATCAAACGGTAATGTTGTTAATCTGTTCTTTTATCAGGGCGTTTTTTACCCTACTCAGATTTTTTTCTAATTAAAGTTTAATTTTTATTTTTTTTCAAAACCATTCATCAGGCCAAATCTCAGATAAAATAAAGTGTAACATAGAACATATTCAATGAAAAAATTTATCTTTGTTTTTTTGAGCATCAGTAGTCTTTGCTTTACAGCGACAGCAGCTGGGGATGGCCCTCCAGTCACAAAGAAAGTAAAAGGAGTAGATAAAGCGTCAGAAAAAGAAAAGGCTACCACGATGACGGCCGTTGTTGGGGATGAGAGTTCAGCCAGTGCTGCCCCTCGGGCTGGGGAGGGAGAGGGTATGCCTCGTCCGCACAGTGAGTGCTCCTGCCGCTTCCACGTCCCCAGCTGATAGGCAACTTCCTGTCTTTAAATTCAAGGCAGTTAAGGAAGTTATCCCTCTTGAAACGCTGCAGCAATTTATCGTTGAATATGCAACCCTCTATAAAAAGACCGAAAAAAAAGAGATTAAGATCCCTTTTGGCTCTTTATTTGGGCTGGGTGGGGTTTTACAGCCCTATGTCAATCAAGCTGCTCATAACATTGGACAGATCATCAAGAAGCATAACTGTGCCCTCAATGCTTTCATTTGTTACAAATGGCCGGGTGATGAGAAAGAAAAAGAAGATCTGCAGCGGGAAATCAAGCTTATGCGGACTCTTTTTAGAGGAGCGGGTTTAGCGGCGACAATGGACATTGTTGACAACAATTCTGGCACTATCTTAAGCTTCCGGCAGACCTTGAAAGAGACAGATGTGATTATTGTTCTTATTACTGAAAAGTTTATTAACTCAGCCCTTAACTGGAAGACAAAAAGAGCCGAGCAAGCGGAACTTAGAAGAGCTCTAGACCCTTCAGCTAGTGTAGACATTACTGATGCAGAAGAAGGAACCAAATCTATGGCTGGAGCTTGATACCATTCAAGAGCGGCTTGATCTTGAGAAACGTACCCGAAGAAAAAGCGCGCAACAGTTGATTTATCCATTGCTGATGGAGCCAATAGATGGAGTGTACAAAAAATTGCACGATATATGGTCCCAGAGTTTTATCATTTATGATATATCGACACCAAAATTACGGCAGACCTTGCCAGGGTTTGTTATTAAGTTATGGTGTGACTCCTTTGAAAATAACCCCTTTGGCGAACCAATTATTACGTTGTTGAGAAAAGAAGAAGAAGAATTTAAAAAGCACCTTGATTGCTTTTTTTGGCCTATCTCAGAAATTTTACAGGAGGCGGCGGCACCACAAGTTCTGAATTACACAGACCTCTTTAAAACGGAGGTGAGAATTAAAAGTCTTTTGAGCAATGAGCGCTTATCAAAAGAGGCGCGCTTGGATTTAAGTTTATGCTTCAATGCTTATTGTTCGCATCAATACATTACAGCTTTGGAAAATTTATATACAAAAGCTACTGCGTTCCAGAGGGTTCATGCTCCTCTTCCGGATGATTCTGCCTCTTCTCACTTAGGGCCACCCCAACGTACCTTTTCTTTTGAGAGTAGTGGTTTGAGTAGCCCTATGCCTGCCAGTCAGGAGAGTGATTTGATGCAGATGTTTGTTGAAAAACCACCTCTTCATAATGCCTACGAGGTTTATTTTGGTCAAAAAAGTTTCACTCCTGAGGGCCACATATTTCAAAAAGACTCTTTGGGGCTGGGCATATATCATTTTTATATGGCGGAAAAATTAAAAGGTATTCAATCTACTGCGCCTGAAGAAAATTGGGCTACTTTAAAATTCCATGATGGATATGCTTCTGGTAACATTGCCTTTGAAGCCTATGAAAGAGCGCTTAAGTATCTATCCCACTGTCTCCTCATGGAGGGCGTGACGGGCGTAGAATTTTTCATGTCGAAGTGCTATGAAGGCCGAGGGCACTTGTTAAGGAAGAGGCGTGTTGGAGATCCTTGGGAACTGGGAGAAAGTTATAAAAAACTCGCAGTTAAACAGGCAAAAAAAGAATTGCTAATGGCAACAAAGATAGACGGTGCAGAGAGCAACCAAGTCTTTTATCAACTGATAAGAGTTACTGATTCTCACAACCTTGAAGAGGTTGTTTGCTGGGTGGGGAAATGGCAACACTCGGCTGAGAAATATGCAGATGTTTTAAAGTGGATGGAAGAGGTTAAAGGCACGCAAGAGCCAAGATTCAAGGAGTATGAACAAGATCTATCTACAGCAGTAGCTTACTATCAGGAATTTTATAAAGAAGTTCTATTGTTACGTGACAGACGACGCAAAAAGATTCTTGCTCTGCTCCAAGAAATCGATTCGCTTCAGAGTACAAGACCTTCCAGTTCTTCCAGAAGGCAAGTGCCATGTGAAGAGGGGAATGGGGAGCAGGCTTTGAGTGCATAAGTTGATCTATCGTTCCCGAGGCTGGGACACATCTTTTACTTCCTAGACGTATATTATCATTCTCTTTGATGCCCCCCTTATTTGAGTGGGGGCTAACTTATTTTTAAACTAATTTTTAACCATAGGAGCATTCAATGCAGACGCGTTTATATGAAAAAAGGCCAGGCTATTGCCCAAAACCTAGTCAACAGAGGCGGGGGGTTCCCATTGTTTTATCAACGCTTAAACCTAAAATCGATCATATGCCTGAGTCAATCACCTTGTCCTGTGAGATGTTTATTAAGCAAAGACCTATTCACATCAATCTTGAGGCCATCACCGACACGCATTCGGCT
>PKTP01000005.1 GCA_002869105.1 Alphaproteobacteria bacterium | reverse complement strand
CGCAATGACAAACGGGAACGTCATCCTGAGAAGCGCAGCGGCGTGAGGATCTAGGTTGAGGAAGGAGATTGCTGCGTTGGCCCAAAGGCCTCCTTGCAAGGGCAAGAGGGACGTCATCCTGAGGAGGAACCCTGTTCCGACGTGAGGATCTAGAGAGATTGCCACGTTGGCATTACATGCCGCCTCGCAATGACAAACGGGAACGTCATCCTGAGAAGCGCAGCGACGTGAGGATCTAATTATAAGGGATGAGATTGCAGCAGTCGCGATGCTCCTTCGCAATGACGATTATTTAGGGACAGAAGATTGCTACCACAGTTGAGGGGCTTAAGCTATTTCAGCAACATACCATGATCGATGGTGTCATACTTACTGATAAACAAACAGTCGCTGCTCATGGTCTGTGATTTTTGGATAACATTATGCAGCTTGGCAAGGTAAGCTTCATCGGAGTGGGTGGGATCATAAGCGGGGAGAACTTGCAATGTCACATCTTCTTTATCAGAACGATCGAGGATGTTTTCAATCTCACATGAATCCTTATCGGTTTGATGGACCCTGACTTTGATCTTAAGGCGGTTGAGCTTAACCAGCCCTTTTAGAAAATCATTCAGGCTTTGTTCTTGATCATCGCTTTCAGCCAGTGCATTCAGGTAAATTTTAGAGCGACGCCAAAACGATGACTCCGAGAGAATCTCAATGAAATTCATCATCAGGTCTGTGCTGGCCCGATCTTCCGAGTTCCACCAGAGATCAATCACTTTTTTGGAGGTCGTTTTCTTATTGAAATGCGTGCTGATATCATTACTTTGCTGCGGGTAGTAGATCAGCAGGTTTTTGTTGGTGGAATAGCATGTCTTAATTAAACCGAGCAGCTCGTGATTGATGTCTTCTAAACTTGTGATGGGAAGCATCATGGTATTTGGCTCTAAATGGCCAATTCCATGGGTTTGGGTTAGATTAATAAAACCTTGATACGGCGAATCTGATGTATGGGTTGTCACCAAGCATTTTACTTTTTGCTCTTCAAAATTTGATATCAGCGCTTTTTTGTTCCAAGACAGGCGATCAGAGGTGTTCCAGGACGTTGGCAGCACAACGCCAAAGATGAGCAAGCCATTATCATCGGTTAGGGTTTTAGCCAGCTTCACCATGCGAGGATAGCTGCTGGGGGAAATGGACAGCACCATCAACGTTGGATGCCAGGTTGAAATGTCTTCTTCTTCGGAATCAAGAAGATACAGCCCTTTGCGCATGAGCCAAAACCAAACGCTGCGTCGAATGCCCGAAATTTCAGAGGCATATTCGTTACGACGAAGCAGTAAATAAATCAGGCCCACAACCGTGATGGCTGTAAATCCCCAAGCCGGGCTGATCATAAACATGAACATGGCGCACATGATGAAACCAATGAGGGGCAGAAATACAGGAAGGCGATAGGTTGGCCGCCAACTTGGGGCATTGATTTTATTGGATATAAAGGCCGTTAGGTTTAAAAGACCATAATTGATTAAACAAATCATGGTGTAGATGGGAATAATTTGATCAATGTCGGTGCTTAAAACCAGGCTAAGAGAGATGATAAAAGTGAAAATGATCGCATACCGAGGTTCCTTTAAGGGGCCATACGTGCGCGCAAAAATCTGAGGGGTGATTTTATCTTGACTGAGGCTTTGCAAAATGCGGGGGCCTCCTAAGATCGCGCCCAGCGCGCTTGAGATGGTTGCTGCGCACACGCCAACGGTAACAATGCCAAGCGGCCAAGAAATTTTCCGAAAGAGGAAGGGATCAGACATCAACGTTTCACGCGTAAAGTAATGGTCAGCTAAACCGGCTAAGACGATGTAGGTTACGAAGACGAAAATTAAGGAAGTAGGGTTGCCGATTTTCAAGGAACGACTTGGATTTTTAAGAGTGCCTGAAAGCGCCATCCCCGCTTCGATCCCCGTCAGAGCACTGTAAAGGACAGCAAACGCTTGCCAAAAACCAAAGGTATGATCAAAAAATGGTTTTGCATCCACAGGAGGATTGGGAACGTTTTGGGTTGTGCCCACGATAATAGAGACAATAGCAATCATGAGAATCAACATGATAAAGCCCTGGGCTTTGAGAGCAGCGCGCGCTGAATAACTGGAAACAACGGTCAGTAGAATCAATGTTAAAACTTCAACCAGTGTTAAGGATAGCGATGGAAATAGGCTGACAATGGTATATGAAAAAGCGGTTGTGCAAAAAGAAATGGTCAAGATTTGGGTCATGAAGGTGGCCAATCCCACGGCACCCCCAATTTTGAGCCCTAATGAGCGGGCAATGATATAGTAGACCCCGCCTGCACCAACTTCCATATTACTGGCAAGCATGGTGGTCGAGGCCGATGTGATTAGCATAAGAGCCAGAGACATGAGATAAATCAGGCACACCTGTCCAAACCCGATTGTTCCAGTGACAACTGAGAGCCTCAGAAAGATAATGACCCCAAACATCATGGTGACGTTGGGAATAAAAATACCAAAAAAAGTGCCGAGTTTTTTGTCTTGCATGCGCTCCAACATTACAGGTTTTTTGAATTTTGTCAAAATTCACAATGAAAAAATAATCATATCGTTTAAAATAGAGTTATCAATCTGTTACCTTTGAATTTTTTAGAATAAATATGTGTCAACAATGATTACAATATTAATTTAAACTTGAAAAAAAATTAATAATTTATATATGTGAAATTAATGTAAACAAAAGAGAGAAAGTAAAATGAATAAAAAAATACTATTAACACTGTTTGCGATGGGGTGTTTGAACCTTGCGCAGGCAATGAAATTTCCTTTAGAGAGCCAAGAAGACAGAACTTCTTTCAAAACGAACTTAGATGCCCTTAAAACATTTGCGTCATCAAAATCAGGATTTGAGGGTGTTCCGACAGCTGCGGGTGCGATCACCAAGAAGCTGGAAAACATTTTTGGTGCAGAAGATGTAAACGCCAAATATGCAGAAGTAGCCGGCGATATCGATTGGTCAAATGGGTTGTTAGGAAATCTAGAAAAAATTCAAGCGGCTGCAAGTAAGCCTGACTGGATTGCCGAAGAAAAAAGACTGCATTTTAACAGTCAAGAAGATGCTTACAAAGATGGTCAACTTGGTGCGGTTTTTGCAGCCCTTGCAAAGCCATATTCATTGGCATCTGTTGTTGATGGTTGGGTTGAAGGATTGAAAGCTCATTGCAAAATTCTTGACCTTAGCAATGTTGTTGACGAAAAAAATCACTCCTTGGAGACATTAACAAAGGCCCTTGATGAAGAGAAAGCAGCCAAAGCAGCGCTAGCAGAAGCTAACACAGCAGCAGAAGAAGCTAAGAAAGCCGCCGTTGAAGCAGCGCTAGCAGAAGATAATACAGCAGCTGAAGAAGCTAAGAAGGCCGCCGTTGAAGGAGTGATAGCAAAAGCTAATAAACTCCATCGCGCAGATCTGCAAAAATTGCAAGATGAGCTTGCAACTGCGAGAAAAGAGCTTGAAGAAGCTAAAAAAGCGTCGAAAAAACCAGAACCTGCATCTGCAGCAGATGAACCTTCAAGAAGAGCCCAGGATGACACTATGGTCTTCCACTGTGGTTAGTGACCTCTTTAACTGAAATTAAGGTTTCCTCCGATCAATCAAGCACTATGAGACCCAGCATGGTGCTTTTTTATGGCGCCGACTGTTTTGCAGGATATCCAACAACAATGAGAGGCGGTTCACCAAGGTTATTAAAAGGCGCTTCGAAGATGATTTATGCTTCACCTATGGCGTCGGATGGGTTAAAAACATGTTAAGAATTTAGTTAAGGTTGTAAAAATGAGAATGATGATCCCCTTGTTCAGTTTGGTTTTACTGGCTCAATGTGATGCTGGCACCACGCAGCGATCCGAACGGTATGCTCCGATGAATTCTTGGGAGAGGGAAGATGTTAAGCATCCTGACCGTGTGTTTGGAGAAGGGGGGGTTACCCTTGGCACTCAAAAAAGCGCTCCTGGCGGTGTGATTAAGGTGAATGCTTATCTATGGCGGGCCAGTTTGGATGTGATTTCCTTTATGCCGTTGGCGCAAGTTGAACCCTTTACCGGTGTGATCACTACCGACTGGTACCAGCCTGCGGAAAAAGATACAGAGCGGTTTAAAATAACGGTGCTTGTTCTGGACCATGTGCTGCGTGCCGATGGCATTAAAGTTTCTGTGTTTAAAGAAGTGTATCAAGCCGGCAAGGGGTGGACAACGGCACAAGTTGATCAAGAGATGAACGAGCAGCTTGAAGAAACAATTTTGAACCGGGCCCGCGAGCTTAAGCAAGAATCACGCATTAAAAAGTCTTAAAAATGATGGATAAATACAACCCGATTTCTCTTGAAAAAAAGTGGCAAAAAAAATGTGCCGATCAGCCTGAGCAGATCGATGAATCAACCTGTGGTCCTTTATATTATGTTTTGGAGATGATGCCTTATCCATCGGGGCGGCTTCATATGGGGCACGCCCGAAACTATGCTTTGGGTGACTTGATTGCCCGGTTTAAGCGCAAGCAGGGGTTTGCTGTTTTGCATCCCCCCAGCTGGGATTCATTTGGCTTGCCGGCAGAAAATGCTGCGATCAAGCACAAGGTTAATCCAAAAGACTGGACAGAAAAAAACATTGCCGCCATGCGGGATCAACTCAAGAGATTGGCGATTAGTTATGATTGGTCCCATGAAGTTTCTACCTGCGATGTTTCCTATTATGCCCAACAACAAAAACTTTTTATCGCGATGTATGAAAAGGGGTTGGTTTATCAAAAAGAATCATCGGTCAATTGGGACCCGGTTGAGCAAACGGTTTTGGCCAATGAACAGGTAATTGATGGCAAAGGGTGGCGATCAGGTGCCCCCGTTGAAAAAAAGAAGTTAACACAATGGTTTTTCCGCATCTCAGCTTATGCCGATGAGCTTTTGGAGGATTTAAAAACCCTGGATGGATGGCCGGAAAAAGTTCGGGTGATGCAGGAAAAGTGGATTGGGAAATCAACTGGCGCGACGATTCAGTTTCAAATTGAAAACAGCGACGAATCCATTGACGTTTATACAACGCGGCCTGATACTTTATTTGGGGGGACCTTTATTGGATTGTCGGCGGAACATCCATTGGCTTTAAAACTAAGCCAAACACAGCCAGAGGTTGCGGCCTTTATCAAGAAATGTGAAAAGCAAGATACCAGTCAACGTACGCTCGACACCATGGAGAAAGAGGGTGGGCTGACAGGTCTCTCCGTTTTAAATCCATTCAGCACTGACTATATTCCCGTTTATATTGTGAACTATGTATTGATGGATTATGGCACCGGCGCTGTTTTTGGCTGCCCGGCTCATGATGAGCGCGACTATCTATTTGCGCAAAAATATAATATTGCCATTAAGCCAGTGGTCGCGTCTCAAGATTCTAGCTCTGAAAAGTTGCCCTATGTAGGAACGGGTCAGTTAGTTAATTCTGGTTTTTTAAATGGATTGACGATTACTGAGGCCATCGAGACCTCTATTCAAAAACTACAAGAGATGGGAAAAGGGAATCAAAAAACCACCTATCGACTGCGAGATTGGGGTGTGTCGAGACAACGATATTGGGGCTGTCCGATTCCCATGGTGTATTGTCAAACATGTGGCGTGGTGCCTGAAACACGCTTGCCCGTGACTTTACCAGAAGATTTGACGCTGAATAAAGCTGGAAACCCCCTTGAAACGCACCCCTCTTGGAAGCATGTGTCATGTCCAAAATGTGGACAAACGGCTACGCGGGAAACCGATACTCTAGATACATTTGTTGACTCATCTTGGTATTTTTTAAGGTTGGTTAATCCACACGCTGAAACACCCTTGGATGCAGCCGCTGTTCAGAAATGGTTGCCTGTTAATCAATATATTGGCGGCATTGAACACGCTGTGATGCACTTGCTCTATGCCCGCTTTATGACAAAGGCATTGAGAGATTGTGGATTGATTGACTTATCAGAGCCATTTCAGCGTTTAATGACGCAAGGAATGGTATGCCATGAGACTTATAAAAATGCTCAAGGTGAATGGCTGAGCCCAGAGGAAGTGACGATTCAAGATGGACAGTTGGTTGAACGGACAACGGGAGACCTTGCGATCGTTGGATCAACGGAGAAGATGAGTAAATCAAAACTGAATGTGGTTGACCCCGAAGGTATTATCGATGCCTATGGCGCAGATGCAGCGCGGTTGTTTGTGTTATCGGATAGCCCGCCTGATAAAGATTTTGATTGGACAGAAACAGGTATTCACGGGGCGTGGAAGTATTTGAATCGTTTGTGGCGCTTGTGTCAGCACTCGGCTAATCATGGCGCGCTGAACGAGGCTTTGGAGCGTCAGACTCTTTCCTCTATTCATGAAACCATTCGGGATGTGTCGCACCACTTCGACGCTTTTCACATTAATAAAGGGATTGCCCGGATTCGAGAGTTGACCAATGACCTGGGACAAAATCAAGAGACCCTCTCAGAAAAAACATTTCACTTTGGGTGTCAGGTTGTTTTACAGCTTTTATTTCCGATAGTTCCCCACATCACATCGGAGCTTTGGCAGCGCCTTGGATTTAATACAGAGCTTGCAACGGTTGAGTGGCCAATCGTAGATGAGAGCTGCATTGTTAAAATGTCTGTTTGTTATGCGGTTCAAGTGAATGGAAAAGTCCGCGCCAAGATTGATGTCGATCCAAGCCTTGACCAAGAACAAATCATTGAGCAGGCTATTTGTGATAATAATGTTAAAAAATACTTGGAAAATCGAGAGATTCGTAAGACTATAGTTGTGCCAAATAAGGTGATCAGTTTTGTTGTTTAAAAAGACATTGATAGTAATAGGTGTAGCAGTTGCTTTGAGCCAGTGTGGCTTTAAGCCTATGTTGTCCAGTGAAAACGGTGAGATTCTTAAAGCTTTTCAGCAAACAGACATTCCCGTGATTGCAAACCGTGAGGGGCAGATTATGCGGAATGAATTGAAAAAAATGTTCTATGTAGAGGGCCCATCAGATGTCAAACGCTATGAATTGCGCGTGACCACCTCAAGCTCTGATCGCAATATGTCCTACTTGTCTGACCAAACGGCAGGTCGAAAAAATGTGACTGTGACTGCTAAGTACACATTGTATGATGTTGAAAATCAAAAAATCCTAACTTCTGGAAGCCTGAGCCGCCAAGGGTATTACACAGTTTCGACAGCCAGCAGCTTTGGAACAATCATCTCGGCGGAACGCGTCAAGATGGATGCCGTTCTTTTGGTGGCGCGCGATCTGCGAGTGGATATTGCCAATTACTTTATGAAGCACCCCGAGTCTCTCCCAGAAGCCCCCGTGACATGATCATTCCAAGCTATAAGCTTGGAGGGCTCTCAGCCACCCAACTGACGACGGCACAGGGCTATCTTTTTTATGCAGATGACTTTGGCTTGGTTGAATTTTATCAACGTGTTTTTCTTTCAAAAGTTTCCTTGGAACCCCTTCAAGTGGTGCGCCAAGATACCCTGCTGGGTAAAGGAAAATCGCTGGTAAGCCACTTATCGCAAGAGTCGATGTTTCAAAAAAGAGCTCATCTTATTATTCAAGGGTGTACGGACAAAATCGTCCCAGAGATAGAGGATTATCTCGAGAATGTGACGGATAAAGAAACGGACATCAGGTTTATCTGCCAGGCCAATTATTTAAAGCCTGCCTCGAAACTGAGAAAGCTATTTGATCAGCGGCCGACTTTGATTTCTTGCGGGTGTTATGCGCCCAGTGATCATGAGCTTGCGCTGGTTGTTCGATCCCTGTTGAAAACCAATTATGGCCTGGATATTGATCCCACGGCTTTATCGGTGTTGGCCTATCTTTTAACAGATCAACTGTATCATTTTACAAGTGTGGCAGAGATTTTGAAGGGGATCAATGAGACTGGCTGTGTGAGCGAAGATGAAGTCCGCGCTGTTGTTTCACCCAGTAAACACGGACAGTTTGATGTTTTCTTACATGCTTTTCTAGCGCGACACGCCCAGGCGTGTTTGCGAGAGTTGAAATGGCTTTTCAGAGATGGTCATTCGGTAATTTCGCAGTTGCGCTTATTAGGGGTTTTTATGCAACGGTGGTTGGGATTAATAGTTGGATTAAAAAAGGGGCTTTCGATTCAAGAGGCCAATCGGCAAGAGGTTGTTCCTCCTTTTATGCCCTATCAACTGAAGAAAATAGCCCCTTCTGCAAAACTGTGGTGTGAGGCGGAGTGCTTCAAGGTGATAGAACGGATCCATGAGATGGAGCAAGTCATTAAAAAAAATAGCTGGCTCCAGGCTGAAACCTATATGATGCAGACCATTTCACAGCTTATATCTTTGAGGTCTTAAAGTTTTAAAATGTTACGATGATTACTGGCTCATGTAAGCAGGCCTAGCTGATCGTCTTAAAGTGCAAAGATAAGGATTGACCATGACAACACGCTTAGAAAATAAAATCGCGCTTATAACCGGAGGATCTCGGGGGATTGGCGCTAAAACAGCCGAGCTATTATCAGCGCATGGAGCTCATATTATCATTGCTGATTTGGATACCACGGGCGAAGCTCTGGCAGACCAGTTGCAAGGGTCCTTTTACGCGATGGATGTATCCGATGAGGAGCAATGGCAGCAATTGAAAGCATCCATAGATGAAAAATTTGGCAGGTTGGATGTCTTGTTTAATAATGCGGGCATTACAGGATTGAATGAGAATCTTGGTCCCCAGGATCCAGAGCATACCACGTTAGATGCATGGCACACGGTTCATAAGGTTAATTTAGATAGCGTTTTTCTTGGCTGCAAGTACGGGATAGCAATGATGAAAAAGAAGGGAGGATCTATTATTAATATGTCTTCCAGATCTGGCATGGTTGGCATACCGGGTGCTAGTGCCTATGCGTCAAGTAAAGCTGCCATCCGCAACCATACCAAAACAGTTTCTTTATATTGTGCTGAACAGGGCTATAAAATTCGATGTAATTCACTGCATCCCGGCGCTATTTTGACCCCGCTGTGGGACCCAATGCTTGGTGAGAATGAGGAAAAGCGGAGGCAAATAATAGAAATAGTCAGCCAAGGAATTCCTCTGGGTCACATGGGAGAGCCGATCGACGTTGCCAACGCGGTTTTATACCTGGGATCGGATGAGTCGAAATACATAACCGGCTCTGAATTAACCATTGATGGTGGTATTCTGGCTGGCAGTCAAGCTGCGCCCAAAAAACCATAGCTTCAAGGAGTGAAAATTTTTAGGGTGATGCTGACGCCAGTTCCTGTGTTTTTATGAAGAAAAATTTAAACACATAAAGGTTAAGGTGATTTTCAAAAAGATCACTTTCTAATGAGACTATTTTTTCCTACGTCTGTGTTGGCGCACGTGCTGCGCTATTCACAGGGTATGCAACATATGATACTTTATTAACAACGATTTGAGATAACAATGAATTCCAAGAAAAAAATACTAATTGCTCTGGGTGCCTGTGCCCTGCTGGTTTTGTGGTTTTTGATTCCAAAACAGACCAAAGAGAACAATGCTTCTGCGCACGCATCTCGGGCTCTTTTTAAAGTTAAGACACAAGTTGCAAAAGAGCAAAAGATCCAGCCGTTCGTTTTATTTAATGGCGTTACAGTGCCTTCATTGCGCGTGGCGCTTCACCCCCAAAGCGGTGGCACTGTGAGAAAGATCTTAGTTCCAGAAGGTAAAATTGTTGAGAGAAAGGTGAAGCTCATTGATTTATCTAAGGGCTCGAAAAAACAAAATGTGATTGATAAAGAAGCGGCTTTGGAAAAGGCGAAAATATATCATGAAGGGTATTCGAAGCTTTTTGAAAAAGGATATATCTCAAAAGCCAATCTTTTGACGGCGCGTTCAGACGTTAAAAAAGCGGAATATAATTTACATTTAGCAAAAGTAAGTCTGAGTGATCGTGCGATATATGCGCCTTTTAAAGGCAGTGTGAGTGAATATTTGGTTAAGGTTGGAGATACCATGAATTATCAAGGGCCCAGTCAGGCTATTTGTGGGTATTTTATCCAGCTCGATCCCCTTGAAGTTGAAATCCATGCTAACCAAAAACAAATTCCCTTCATGCACGAAGGCCTGAAAGCTGATATTATTTTTGATACTGGTGAGGTGATTCACTCAGCTTTAAACTTTGTAAAGCCAGAAACTAATAAACAAACGCAAAAATATCGAATGACTATGTTGTTTTCCAACCCTGACAATCGATTCCAGGCCGGTGTTTCTGTCAAAGTGAGAGTGTTCTATGATCAACAAGAAGCCGTTTCGGTGCCTCAGAGTGCTATTAGCTATGATGCCGATCATCTTCTGATTGGGGTGAAAATCTTAGGTGCAAATGGCACGGTCTCCTTTAAGCCCATCAAAATCATTCATATAGAGGGGGACGTTTTCTGGATTCAAGGTGTGTCTAAGGGCGAAAAAATCATTATTCAAGGCGGTGACTTTGTCCGGGATGGCGAAAAGGTAACTGACTAAACAGATGGTGATCGATAGATGATTGCCTTAATTAAAGCTTCCATTACCTATCAACGGATGGTTCTTTTATTGCTCATGTTTTTCATGGTTGCAGGGATTATTTCTTACATAAAGGTTCCTAAAGAAGCGGCGCCTGATATCAGTATTCCGATGGCGGTGGTTTCTGTGATGCAACAAGGCATCTCTCCACAAGATGCCGAAACACTTTTGGTAAAACCGCTGGAAGCCAGGCTTCGGTCACTGCCCGGGCTTAAGAAGATGACTTCAAAAAGTTTGTCGGGGGGAGCTCATATCATTGTTGAGTTCTTTGCTGGTCTTAATATCGACAAATTGTTATTGGATGTTCGCACCAAAGTTGATTTAGCTAAAAGCGAGCTGCCCAGCAATGCGGATTATCCTGTTGTTGATGAGATCAATGTTAGCTTTTTTCCCGTGATTTCTGTGCAGTTGACAGGCCGCATACCTGAAAAACAGCTGTATATTGTGGGACGAAATTTACAGGATCGCTTGGAAGGGTTGAGCCAAGTGATGGAAGCCACCCTTTTAGGAGATCGTAAAGAAATCGTTGAGATTGAAGTTAATCCGGAGAGTCTGACTAAGCATCAAATCAACCTCTCACAAGTGATCGATCAGTTCAGAAAAAATCACTTATTGGTGGAGTCAGGTTCTATCATCAATAAAGTGGGGTCTTTTTCTCTTAAGGTCCCCGGGCTTATTAAGACAGCCGAGGAAATTTTGTCCTTACCCATCAAAAGTGATGGACAGTCCATTTTAAGATTTGAAGACATTGGAACGGTTAAAATTACCCACGAAGATCCAAAGACAATTGCGCGCAGTAATGGCCAGTCAACGGTGGTTCTGGAGGTCAAGAAAAGACTGGGGGAAAATATCATTGAAACGGTGGATGCGGTTCGAGAGGTCGTTCGGGAAGAGTTGATGCCGTGGCAAGGGAAGATTCAGGCAACCTTTTCACAGGATGAGTCGGAGAAAATTATCGGGCGCCTGATCGAACTTCAAAACAGTATCATCAGTGCTGTGATACTGGTGATGCTGGTGATTATTTTTTCACTTGGCCTCCGCTCTGCGCTTTTAGTGGGAATCGCTGTTCCCGGTGCTTTTTTAATGAGTCTCTTTGTTTTGCACTTATTGGGCATTACCTTAAATATTATCGTTTTATTTTCTTTAATTCTCTCGGTTGGGATGCTTGTGGATGGCGCCATCATCGTTGTTGAATATGCAGATCGAAAAATGGTTGACGGGTATACAAAACAACAAGCCTATCAAGAGGCTTCAACGCGGATGGCCTGGCCAGTGATTTCGTCGCTGGTCACGGTGATTGTTGTTTTTATGCCTCTTTTATTTTGGCCCGGCATTGTTGGTGAGTTTATGAAGTATTTGCCGATGACATTGATTATTACGCTGACATCATCCTTGTTTATGGCCCTGATTTTTATCCCAACCCTTGGAACGCTGTTTGGCAAAGTATCGATCTCTGATCAAAAAGAAATAGAAGCGATGCAAGCAACGGAAGAGGGGCCTTTGGATACTTTGACCGGTATCACAGGTTGGTATGTGAACATTCTTTCTGCCGCTTTGAAAAAACCCCTCCTGGTTATTGCTATTGCGTCGGGTCTTTTGGTAACCATTTTCACCCTGTATTCCTTTTTCAACAAAGGCGTTGAATTCTTCCCTGATATCGAAACCGATCAAGGCATTTATTTTATCTCTGCCCGGGGTAACCTTTCAATCTATGAAAAGGATAAAATCGTTGATGAAATGGAAAAAAATCTTCTGACATTTCCCGAGTTCAAAAATATCTATGCCACTGTGGGGTCGGTGAGCCAAGGGCCCGCTGATGCCATCGGTAAAATTGTGGTTGAACTTGTGGATTGGAAAAAGAGAGAGCGTGCACAGGTGGCGTTGAATAGAGCGCTTGAAAAAATAAATGTCATCCCAGGTGTGGTTGTTGAATTGCAAAAGTTGAAGCCCGGCCCCAACCCGGGAAAACCCATTAACATTCAGATATCCAGCCAGGATCCCATTCTTCTGGAAAAAGTAACCAAGCAAATCAAGGCCCACATGGAGAAATCCAAAACTTTACTTGATGTGACCGATGATCAACCTTTACCAGGGATTGAATGGCAAGTTAAGGTGAATCGAGATGAGGCGATGCGCTTTCAACAGAATATCGCCTCTGTGGGCTTCATATCACAAATGTTAACCCGGGGGCTTAAGGTTGCTGAATTCAGGCCCGATCATCTCCGTGATGAGGTTGATATTGTGATACGGTTTCCTAAATCCTATCGAAACCTTGACCATATGAGGGATTTAAGAATACCAACTGGAGATATGGGTGATGTACCATTGGTTAACTTTGCTGAGATTATTCCCGCTCAAAAAATTGGAACCATTCATCGCATTAATAGTATGCGCGCATTTACCATCAACGCAAACATTGTGCCAGGGTCACTGGTTAGTGATGAAGTGGTGAAAGTGCGTCAGTGGATTGCTACACAAAACTTTGACAGCCGCGTTAAAGTTAAATTCACGGGGGAAGAAGAAGATAAACAAGAAAATAGCGTCTTCTTATTGACAGCGTTTGCCATTGCTGTTTTGTTAATTTTTCTTATTTTGGTGACCCAGTTTAATCATTTCTTTTATGCAGGGCTGGTTTTGACATCCATTGTCTTTTCAACCATTGGCGTTTTAATTGGATTGATGATCACTGGAATGCCCTTTGGAATTGTTATGGGAGGTTTGGGGGTAATTGCCCTTGCAGGAATTATTGTGAGTAATAACATCATTTTTATTGATACCTATATGCATATCCGCAAAACAGCCAAAAGTTCCAAAGAAGAATCTCTGGCGATTTTAAGAACAGGGGCGCAAAGGCTTCGGCCCGTGTTACTGACAAAATTAACAACCATTCTTGGATTGCTGCCGATTCGTATGAGGCTGGACATTGACTTCATCCATGGATCAATCTCCTATGGTGCGCCGTCAACGGAATGGTGGATTCAGCTCTCAAACGCGATTATTTTTGGGGTTTTATTTGCGTCACCACTGACTCTTGTTTTGACGCCTTGCGCGCTAAAGGTGAAAGAAAGATTTGAACAGAAAAAGAGAAAAACCGCTTAAAGAGAAAAAGAAATTTGGATTTTAAGTATCTCCATTGCTGTCCCCTGGATTCCATAGGCTCTCTAAACCACCCCCTGCGCCCTTTAATTCTTTCATCATTTCGACAAAGTTCTTGTTTCTTAAACTGACAGCTTTTTTGATCATGAAGGGCACCGGGCTATGGGGTTCTATTTTTTCTAAATAATCAGAGGCGTTTCGAATCATTTCATAGGCTTGATCACGGGTCTTAAAGTCAGTCATGTTTAGATTAACGGGTTGAGAGGGGTTTTGTTGCTCTGGCGGTGAGGGTTCGTTTAATGGCGCGTTGATCTTTGTATGGATGGCCTCATCATTTTCAGCGAGCAGATCACCTTCTTCAGAGGCATCTTCCGCATTCGGGTTGGTTCGCTTATGAAGAATTTCACCGCAAAACATTAAAATATCTTTGAGGGTTTTTTTAACCTTAAAAAATGTAATGGATTCATCTTTGAATTTTTGATCAAGGAACTCTTCAATGCTTTGGCAAATGTCAATGATGGTCTGGCACAGCTCTTTAAGATTTTGATAAAATTCAGTGGGCGTTTTCTCAATGTTGGTTTGCAAATCAAGGATGGTTGGATTGTCATTGCTGCCAAGTTGATCAATGACATCTGGTTTTTCAGGCCGATCTTCAACTTGATAGAGATCATGATTGCGGGTTAACTCAATCCAAGTATTGAAGGTGTATATGGTTGCGCCAACTTCTGTTTTGGTATTGATCTTAATCTCATTAAGGTGCATTGAGAGCTTTTCATTGATCCAAATAAAAGGAGAAAGCCTAAAATCAATATCACCATCTTCAGGGATTTGGGGATGAATGGTGTCCCAAAATTTAACCATGAGATCATGAAACGCCTGAAACCCCTGGGTGATATCAGATGTTTCTTTGTTGTGTATCAAGCATTCAATCAGCCATGCCGCTATTTGTAGATCCTTTGATTTATTGGCCAAAGTATCAAAGCAGAGCTTCTCAGCTTTTTTCCAATCAGGTTGTTTGACTTTTCTTTGCCAGACGCCCTGGGGAAGGTTAGAGTCTTCTGAGCGCATCGCTTCTCTGATCTCATCATAAATATTTTCATATCGCAGCGAGGGGCCAGAGGGATCATCTTTTGAAATGGGTTGAAGCAAATCTTTTAGTGATAAAGAGTCACTCATAATTGGCTAACCCTTCTTGACGATGACTGGTGCATAATACGGGAACTTTGGAATTCTGAAGGCCTGATCTTGATTTGGCTTCAGAGATTTTGGCTTGATTTTAACAAATAAGCGCGCGGTAGTTTCTGGACTGGCAACATTTGCCAGGCGGCTTAGTGGCACGTTAAATTCAAGGAGAGAGTTATCCCCCGGCATTGCCCCGGATTTGAGGCTGGCTTGATTTAGCATAATTGCCCGAAGTAAAGACCAAGGCCCTTGGTAAATATAAATAGCCCTGTTGTTGGTCGTAATGTAGGCAGGGTATACATTATATGTTCTGAGAGGTTGCAGGGCGGCATCGCTGGCCCATCTGAAGGCAAACGCGGTGACATCCCCATACTGCCAACGCCCTTTAACACTGCCGGACTTTCTCTCAAGCGTGGTACTTCCAACAACGAGACCCCAATTAATGACCAATTGACCGTAAACTTCATTAAATTCATTGGCGCGGAATTGAACTTCAAAATCTAAGCCAGGTGAATCGGTTTGTTTTTGTGGAATGAAGTAGGTGTTTAAAAACTCTTTAACAGCTGCAGCATTTTGTAAGAAGCTGAGAGCCTCATCCATGTTGGCATATATTTTATTTTTGTTGAGGGTGCTGAGTTCCTCGGGAGAAATGTTATCAAAAAGAGTAAAGAAGTTTTTGATTTCTTGTTCAGAAACTTCGTTGCTTGCCATGGTTGTATCATTGACATTATTGGCGAATGGGAACTTGCCAGCTAGGTTGTTGTTGAAATAAGAAGAGAGAGTTTTATAGTCCTCTATCGCTGTTTTAGCTGCATTGACCTTACAGCGATTATATATATTGTTTTCGATTTTCTGCTGAATGGTTTTGAAGTAGCTTGAGGTTTCTTGGGCAACGTTTTTAAGGCTTACCTTGTTGAAGCAATTTTCGAATGTGATTGTATTGGCATCTTTGAGAATGAAGCTCTCTAGGTTCATCACACTGTTGCCAGCTTTCTTTTTTTGATAATCAACAAGATCATTGTTTAACGTTGACCACTTCTCAAGAAGGGCCATGTCAGGGGTGTCTAGAACAAAGACGGCGTTATTCAGAAGTTCAACAATCGGTTTTGAATAGGTTATAGCAAACCGCGATAAATTCTGAGTGCTCTTCACAAAAATTGTTTTTAAAAGCTCTTTTTCTGAAACATCGTGGGATTGCAGTGCGAGGCCTTCCGTTCCTTGCCACCAGCTCAGTTGATCAGAGGCGAGGGGATAGTAGTTGTGCGTCTTGAGCAATTTATCAAGCTGTTTGAGAGCTTGAGTGAGCTGTTGTTGGATCAGAAGGCGTAACTTCATGTAAGGCTCTATTTCCCCAATACCATCTAGTTCAACCAGTAACTTGACAAGTTTCGGACCAACTGTCGCCAAGTTATCAATTTGAGAGAGAATGTTTGCTTCAATGGTTGTTTGGAGAGAGAGTTCTAAGATCAACCTCTTTTTGGGCGCGGGTCATGATATTTGCAATGTTTTTTTGCAGTGATTTTTTGGCCAACAGTTTGAGGGATTCGTTGAGATCAAGGGTGAACTGATCGAGTTTTTTCTCAACATAGCCCTTGTAATTTTTAACAAGTTCTAAGGCGATTTCGATGGCATCATTGTCCCAATAAAGAAGTTTATCATCGGAAATTGTATCGATGTATTGCGTGTCTGATGCCTTTTGCATGAAGGGCTGGCTTAAAAATATCTCAAGATTTTTGCTGAAAGCTCTGAGACTGTCCGAGGCATGAATTTCTGTTGTGGAGGGGTTAATTGTTAAGAAATATCCTGTGATCGGGGTTCCAAAGTTCTTAAAATTTTCCCGTGACAGTTGATATAAGACGTTAATGTCTAACTTCACTTTATTGAGCAATTCAGTGTCAAAAAGCCTAATGTTTCGTGTTTTGCTATACATCTCAGCGTAAGCATATCCCGGGTTAAATTCAGAGTGTGCAAGCCAATTAACCTGCTGACCGTCAAAAACTCTGATCAACTCAGAGGTGAGTTTTTTAATGTTTTCAAGGTCGCTTAAGGTTGGCACATCTACATAATCTTCATCGATTTTCTGAATGGATTTTTGTAAATTAATGGCCAGATGATAATTTTTCAAAGGATCAAGAATTCTTTGGGCAAAGCTCATCATCAGGTTGTAGAACCGTTCTTCTGCGTTCATTTTATAACGGGCAAGATCATATTTTTTGAGGTTCATTTTTTGCAGCAATGAAAAGATAAAATTGCTGTTTTGTCTTAAAAAAGTCTCGCTGTAGAAGAAGTTATATAGGTAGTTGATCAGTTTGGAGAATGACTGAATATCTGGACTTGTGTTCAAATTATTAAATATGGATACATTTTTTTCTAAGGCATAAAGCGCATCGATATACCCTTGAAGCACGAGGTACTCTGCACTTGATAGCGGGTGAGTAACTGTAGATCGACTATCTTTCAACCGCAGTGCAGGAATGTTGCGCTCAATGATGTTGTGACTTCTGATAATCATCTCTAAGTACATCGAGCGACTGATTATTTGATCAAAGGCAATAAGAGCCATTCGATCAAGTTTCAACGGCAAACTTGAAAACCAAGAAGCAGGGATGGAAAAGTATTGCAGTCTGTTGTTTCTGATTTTTTCGGTCAAATTAAGGACGTGTGGGGCGCTTTCTTGGAAGAACTCCGCAGCTCTATTAACATTGGTTTTATAATTTGATTCTTCCCGTGATTTTATTTCTTCAATTGTCTGATGAATTTTAGATGTATCTGACAAAATGGGGGTTAAATCTGCCCGGATTTGTTTGTGGCTTAGATATAGGCCCAGAGAGGAAACAACAATAAAAATAATTGTTAGGGCCTTGTATATATTGATGCGTCTGTTAGATGAAATGAGGAATTGATCAATGGGCGTTGCGATATTGTATTCTGCAAAAATTTTGGCTTTAAATAGATCAGCCATGAAAAGTGGAATTTTACGAACCTGATTAAAAATAGATACTTTGTTTTCATTTTCCTTGGTTTCAAAATTGCCAGTGAAATAAAAACCCCTGAAAAAGTAATGAGTCGTAAGATTGTATTGCGAAAATAAATTTTTTAAGTATTCAGTGAGACCAGATTGCAAATTCATGAGAGAGGGGGCAAAAATCAAGTTGTCATCGCGATATTCTTTGGGTGTTTTTTGTGAAAGAAAAATGCCGAAGCTTAAGCGATTAAGAGTGTTTAAAAGAGATTCGAATCCTGTTTTAATCCAACTGGGATCAAATTCTGTATCGCTGACATAATCTGAAGACCAGCCCATAATTTCTTGAATCTTGTCTTGAGGGAGAGATTGACTCACGCCTTCAAAACCAGCCACTTCCTCGCACCCAGTTATGATGACATAAACAGGTAATTTAAGCCCTGTATGTTTTTCAACCTTTCTGAGCTGTGTGGCAACGTGTTCGCTTTTTTCTCTGAGCTCTTTAGATGTCAGAGTTGTTGGGCCATGAAAATAATGCCCTGGTAAAAATAAAATAATACCATCAAGCGGTCTTTTTGGCCTAAAAAGGTTGAGGTTGGAAAGAAGAGATGACAGCTTTTTGTCTTTTGTTTGTTGGGCTGAATCAAGAAAAAGGCTAGATTCAATATCGATGACAACACCCTGATTATAAAGCCACCAATTAATGCTGGGGCTCAAATCATCATCAGAAATTTGAGTGTCATATCCGTGTGGCTTCTCAAGGGGCAATGAATGAAAGAGATCCGATTTGCTTGAATTGCAATCTGAAACCGCTAAATACCAGGGCAAGCTATAGATGGGATCTTTGATGTATGTATTGTTTTTTAACCAGCTTGTGAACTCCTGAAACGTAAAATAGAGCGGCTTACGTTTTCTGGTGTCAAATGTGTTTTTCAGCCAGATGACAAACTGCACCCAGTAGGTTTTGAGAAGTGCTTTAATATCAGGGTGAGCACTTTTCTTTTTTTTATCGTCTTTAAGAAAATTTTTAGGCCCAAAACCATTAACAATGGCCATCACCGATAGAAAAATGAGCGAGATAGCAGCTGTTCCTAGTAAGATCTGTGGAAGATATTTTGATACAATCATGAAAAAAACACTCATCACGCTCTCCGATTATTTTCTTCAATGGCTGAAGATATTTCTGATAACTTGTCATTCAAGATATGGGTTTCACGGTTCCACACAACTGTTGATGCCAAGATATAAACACCCAAAGCTGTAAGTGTCGCTAGTAAATAAAACCTTGGGGAAGGCAAGTACCGTATGGCTTTGAACACGGTTTCTCTGTATGCTTCTGGGCATATTTTCTTTGAGGCCTGTTCAATAGGTAAGGGCTTTTCAAGCAGAACATAGCGAAATAACCCCTCTTTGAAACTTTGTAATTCTTTCCTGTCTGTTTGATCTCTGAACTTTCCTAAAAAGCCCACTCCAAGAGTCCAGAACAGAATTTGACCAAGTTCTCTATCAAATCGATCCCCTTTTTCTTGCAAGAGTTTTGAAATTCGATTGAACACTTCAGTCCCAGCATTGCGGGTGTTGAAAAATTTAATTTCCAAGAGATTGTCATCCCATGTCTCCCGCTCTAACCAATCCAGGTTAAGAAAAACTTCATCAGCCAATGCGACCATAACATACTGGGCTTTTTTGTAGTATGAGCCCAAGATTTGACCACCTTGTTCATGCGCTTCTTTCATTTGCTGATCAAACAATCTCTCTAAGGATAGTGTTACTTGGTCAACGAGAGCGTTGTTTCCTGGAGTGCCTGTACTTGTATCTGTTTCTGTATCCGTGTCTGGTTTTTCATCTTCTGAAGATGTTTCAGCGCCTGTGTTTTTGTCTTCTTCAACATAGCTGTGCTTGAGAATATTAGATTTTTCAACAAGCAGGTGCTGATAAAACTGCCGAAAGCAAGAGATAATAAAAGAATTATTCTGATTGAGCATGATCGAGAGAACCTTTTTTCACATCATCTGCTGTCATTTCATATTCCTCAGAAAGAACAGCTTGTAACGTTATGGATTGCGGCATAAGGCCACCGGATTCAAGTGGCGTTGAGTTAAAGATAACTAAAGGATGCTTAAGATTAATAAACTCTTTTTCAAAGTCTAATATGGCATAAACAATATTAGATCGAGCCGGCAGAGCAATTTTGGGTATTGATTTCTTAATCTCTCTGTTAGCTCCTAAAATCCGCTTTTCTCTGGCTGGATCTAACTTTTCTTCAGAGGTGATAACAGCATTTTCAATCCACTTTGAAACGGCATCAGACGTGTCTTTGACGTCATAATAGAAGTACAGAATAATCTTATTTTCCCAAAGCCAATCTTCTGTGACATTTAATGAGAAGACTTTGCTTTGCTTATTATAAGTAAACTGAACTTCTGTCGTAAATTGTCGGATGACAGAAACAAAATTTTCAATATGTGACAAAACTTCATTAAAAGATTTTAGAGGATCGAGGTGGTCATACTTTGGAAGCTTGGGACAAACAGCCTCTCTGCGTAAATTAGAGAGACTCCCAGCAATAAAGCATATCTCTTGATATAAAGAGAAGGGGTGACAATTTTCAGAATCAAGCATCACTTCAACACGCGGCACCAGCGGGCTTAAAATCAATGAATAATCAACAAGGGCCTTTAGAACCGTATTGTCTTCACTGCCACCACTGGTTTGAATTTTTGATGCAAGAAAGTTTAGTTTCTTTCTTAGGTTTGCAACCATAGCGTTCAGAGGAGAATATAGATCATTATTTGAAGAAACAGCTTGGCTTGGATAGGCATATGGCACCTTGATAAAGCCGTCATCCCTATGTTGAATGCGCGCTATTGGGAAAGAGACATAGCGATGAGAGATCTTTTCTCCAGCCAAGAGTGTGATTTTGTATTTAAGGCGAGGGATGGATATCGGCGATTGGCCGGTGTTTTCATCGACAAAATCTTGGTCCGCCACAGATTCGTATCGAGGGAAGTCGTTGTGAATATTGGCAGCATCTTCTCTGTATTGAACAATACATAAATTGATCAATGTTGGCGTGCTAAAATCAACTGTTTGTTCTTTATTTAAATCGAGTTCAGGTAAAGCAGAATCTTCCTCTGTTACTTCGACCACACTACCATCTTGCATCAAAGCAAGGAGGTTTTTTATAATGAATTTTCCAGAAACGAGGGACTCCTCATCAATTTCAATGGATTTTACCCCCCAAAAAAAAGAATTTGAGGTTGATTGAAAAATGAAGTGCGTGTTGAGATTAAAGCGCTCCTGTTGTTGAAAATGCTGAGGCTCAAGGAGCATTCCTTCATGCCATTGGATGCGTTTGATGGATTTTGTCATACCTCTCCTGCCTGAGCTTGATCTCAACTTAACAGCCTCAATATTATAGATCTCCTTTCAAAATAACAAGCCTTTAACACGATCTTTAGAACATAAGATGATTTTAATCACTCAAAGCTTTTTAGGGAGTTTGAGGATCAAATCCATACCTTGCGTTGTTTCTATTGGCACGGTATCAAAATTAGAATTGTTCCAATAATATCAAGGTGTTAAAAGTTATTTTTTCTTTTAATGTTGAAATAAATATATAAATTTACAATGATAGAACAAAATACGAACATTGGTGACCAGTGAAAGGTATAGCGTTAATAAAATGTCTTGTTCAGCAAGTGGAAAATGATCTTATTAAAAATAATATTTTTTTAAATTATAGTACCGTATCGATTATGGTTGAAGCCTTGTTAGCATTTTACTTGGTTTCAATCAAAAAGCTCTCTCTTTCAATTTTTATAAATGTTAGACCGTTATTCAAAAGCAAAGATTGGTGCTTATGCGTTGAATATAAGCCCGTGAGAGAGCCTGTGGATAGCCTTCTTGTGCCACCCGATTTTTCTTCTTCTAAACTTTCGAATGAAACACTTTACAAGATCTTAAAAAAAATTTTTAAAGATTCAGCAATCTCATGTGATCTAAAAAGTGTCCGTGCTTTGAATGACTCTTATGAAAAAACTTTTGTTTTCTTCAATGAATACATGAATAAGTTGGACATGATTAAGCTTACACTCAATGCTAAAATGATTTTAATGAGGCTGGGTGGCGTTTCCCATTTTAACGAAAACTCTATTACTATTCACTTTCCCTCTAATATTTTAGAAGTTAGCTCTATGAAAGATTCGTCAGTTTAAAAGAGTCGGCCATATAATATTTTTGACTTAATAAGGCTCTCTTTTTTTTACAGGCTCTTTCTAACTTATGTGGCATGAATAAAACCAGATAGCATCATCTGTTTAGATGAAGCGCTCTTTGCTGTGTAGGAGATCATAGCAGGTTTTGGCTTGTCCTCATCAGACTTTACATGATCCTGAGGCCACGTGGCTTTTGCAGAGGGCTTACCCTTTGATTGCTCCGGCTGTTAGACCAGATACAATTCTTTTTTGGAAAATGAGAACCAAAATAATCAGCGGCAATGTGACAATGACCGATGCCGCCATAATATTTCCCCAGGGTAATTCATATTCTGACTTTCCAGACATTGAGGATATGGCAACTGGAACAGTTCGTGCCGTATCATCAATAGTAAAAGTGAGGGCAAAAAGGAATTCATTCCATGCGGCGATAAAGGCTAAAAGACCGGTTGTGACCAGTGCGGGCCAAAGAAGAGGGAGTAAAATTCTGGTGCAAATAGTCCAATTAGAGGCACCATCTATGATGGCTGCTTCTTCAATTTCTTTTGGAAGTTGGCGCATGAAAGTGGTTAGAATCCACACATTGAAAGGGAGCGTAAACGTCATATACGTTAAGATGAGGCCTTCTATGCTATTGTATAAATTAAGGTAGCTGATTAATTCAAACATCCCTGAAAGCACAGCTACCTGTGGAAACATTGAAATACTTAAAACCAAAAGCAAGATGCGTTTACGTCCTTTAAACTGAATTCTGCCCAAAGAGTATGAAGCAAAGACTGCAACAGATAGGCATAGAAGAACAGTGCCCAATGCTACTTTTGCTGAATTAAAAATGTTTTTGCCAAAAGGTTGTTCTGTAAAGACAAGAAGATAATTTTCCCAAGCAGGGTTTTTAGGCCAAAAATCAACAGTAAAGAGGGCAGACCCCGATTTTAACGAGGATACAAAAGCCCAATAAAATGGAAATAAGCATATGACAACGATCAAGGATGTAATCAAAAAGAGGTTTAAGTAATAAAATCTTGAGTGCATGTCTAATTTCTCTCTTTGTTCAATCCGCTGAACGACATATAAACGATTGTGAAGCTTGCGATCATAAGGAAGAGCAAGGTAGAGGCAGCAGAGCCTAAGCCAATGTTTTGAAAATCAAAAAGTTGTTGGCGGGCATAAACGGACATGGACATTGTATCTTGGCTGCCACTTGTTAAGACGTATATTAAGTCAAAAACTCTGACCGCATCTAATGTTCTAAAGATAACAGCAACGACGATGGCTGGCTTTAAAAGGGGTAAAGTGATTTTAAAAAAGACTCTAATGGGGTGGATGCCGTCAACCCTAGCGGCCTCATAGCATTCTTGGGGTAACATTTGTAACCCTGCAAGCATCAATAGCGACATAAAGGGCGTTGTTTTCCATACATCGACAATAATAACGGTAAAGAGTGCCAGGTCAGGATCAGCTGTCCATGCTAACGGCTTTGAAAGGATGCCAATCGACTGAAGCATATAGTTAAAAACACCATAAACATCGTGAAACATCCAGCCCCACATCCGTGCTGAAACAATTGTTGGAATGGCCCATGGCACAAGAACAGCCATCCTTACCAGGCCACGCCCTTTAAACTTTGTATTCAGTACGAGAGCAATCATCAGCCCTAAGATTGTTTCAAAGAAAACAGAAATAAAAGTAAAAAAGAGTGTATTCTTAACAGATATCCACCAATCATCATCCTCAAAAAGGAGTTTGAAGTTTTCCAAACCGACCCATTGAGCAGCTTGTAAGTTTGATAAATTAGCATCTGTTAGAGAGAACGAGATTGTTCTAGCCAAAGGCCAGCCAGCAACAACAAATAATAGTACTAGAGTAGGTATTAAGAACAGCCATGCTGAGCGAACTCTCGACTTGGTTAGCGCTGATCTCGATTGAGGCATCATAGTGATTTCAAATTCTTTCTATTATTGATTTTTTTTGACGAGTAGTTTCAATTTCTTCTCTAGATTTTTGAGGGCAACTTCTGCGTTTTTTCTGCCAATAAAAATACTATGAGCTGTGTTCCAAATATTCGATGAGACTTGGTTGTATTTTGACTTTGCTTGCGCAGAGGGGCGTGCCACAATATTTTGGAAGGCCTCAAGAAACTTTTGCCAGTAAGGGAGAGCGTCTTGAACTTTTGTATCTTCATAGAGTGAAAGCATCGGGGGATAATAATTGCCTGAAAGAGCTCGTTCTTTTAGCTCCTCTTTGCTTGTTAGAAATTTGACCAGTTTAAGAGCGTTCTCTTTGCGCTTGCTGTACTTTGATATTCCTAATTGCCAGCCACCAAGTGTGCTAACTGATTGACTCCCGGGAGCCTTTCCAGCTGGAAGAGAGGCAACCCCAATTTTACCCTTAAGGGGACTTTCATCTGCCTCGGCAAGAGAGACTGCATAAGGCCAATGGCGCACAAAGACCGCATTTCCAGATTGGAAAACCCCTCGACTGTCTTCTTCAGCATAGTTTAAAACACCTTTGGGGGTGATTTTATTGATCCAACTTTTAACTTTTTCAAACATTTCTGCGTTCTCTGGTGTGTTGATCGTCACCGTTCCATCCTTACCAATGGCGGCTTGACCGGCATTTGAGTGAATGAATTCAATTACATTGCAGGTGAGGCCTTCAAAAGCCTTTGCAGTGAAAACATAGCCCCAAATTTTTTTGTTACCAGCCTCTCTTTCCTTTTGTTGAATATATTCAGCAGTTTCGGCTAATGCATCCCATGTTTTAGGGACATCTTTTTGATACTTCTCTAAAAGATCTTTACGATAAATAAGTAGGCCAATATCAACATACCAAGGCAAGGCCAATAACTGACCATCGATGGTATTATTTTGGATGAGGGTTTGATGATAAAGATCTGTTTGCTCTTTTGAGATGTGCTCAGATAGTGGCATAAGATGGTCTTTTAATAAACCAGCCCATGTTGTGTCTATTTGATACACGTCAATGTCAGATGATTTCGATGCCAGCTGCTGTAACACCCAAGCAAGCCGATTGGATGAACCTGTGGGGGCTTCAATAACCTTAGCTTTGAGGCCCGTTTTATCTTCAAATCGTTTGACGCTTGCTACACACTGTTCTTTTTTCTTCCCAAGAGAGTCACAGGCAATTGAAACATCATACCCGCTATTTCCAGAAGTGGCGTGGGACGAGAGTTCAAAAAAGCTCAGTGAGCAGAGCATAAGTAAAAAAAACATTTGGATTCTCATGGCGAACTCCTGTTGATTCGGTAAAGTCATTTATTACTATAAATGAGAGGACAGATCAAAACACTTTTTGTCATGAGCATTTTTGGGCCCTTTTATTGAGCGCCTAAATAAATCGTGAAAGAAAGTTGTGGGCATGTTTAAGGGCACTATCTATAACATAACTCTCTTTGACGGAGGGGTTAAAATTTTTAATAGATGTAACTTTTGCATTGGCTAAGCCACACGGGACAATTACATCAAACTTTTCAAGCTGGGGAGCGATGTTTAATGCAAAACCATGGGATGTTATCCAGTTTCTCACTTTGATGCCAATGGATGCTATTTTTTCGCTTTGGCTAATATTGTTAATGTTTTTAACCCAAATACCAACTTTTTCTCGACAGGCCTGTGCCTCTTGTATCCCTGCTTCTTGCAAGATATTAAGGATATAGCATTCAAGGCCTTGAATGAATGTGCGTATGTCTCTTTTCTCATTTTTAAGAGGTATGATTGCATATCCAACAAGTTGACCTGGCCCATGATATGTTAGCTTTCCACCTCTATCGATTGAGATAATTTTATCTGATAAGTGTGGGGGAAAATCATTTTCTCCCGTAAGGCGACCTGCTGTGTACACTTCTTGATGCTGCAAAAGCCACAATGTTGGTTTTGCAAGGTTTTTAGCAATGCGTGTTACGCAATCCTGCATGATTTCAAGAGCCTCTGTATAATCGACTAAATCATGGCTAACCCATATTTCGTAGTTGCTGTAATTATAGCGTTTGATCTTTTTCATGTTTTTTGGATTATTTAGTATCTCGTATGATTGCACATGTTGGTTGTCTATCATATGATTCATTATAATCATAAAAGGTTTTTACTCATGAAGGTTCAAACCCTGCCCATCAGTTCTCGGTTAAGCGCCTTAATGGCCATCACCTTTTTATCAAGCTTTGCTTATTATGGATTTAGAGCAACACTTTTCTACTATCTCGTGCAAACCTTAGGAATCAACCTTGCCAAGGGGGCAGATATTTTTATTGCCTTCATTGCACTGCACTTTGTTACTCAAGCTGTCTGTGGCTGGCTTTCAGATAATCACTATGGCAATAAAATTGGATTGCTTATTGGCAGTGTTATGATTTTTTTGGGCGGGGCTCTTTCATTAACCTCCTATTCAATAGCTTATTATTTGGGTTTTTCATTTCTTGTTCTTGGTACAAGTTTCACCCATGTAAACCTTGTTGCTACCCTAGGAAGGATTATGGATAATCAGGAAAGCCTTCGTCTGAGTGCCTTCACCTTGTTTAAAGTTGTGAGTAATTCTGGAATCTTTTTGACAATTCTTTTTTTCTTTTTTACCCACGATCAGGCGATGTGGAAGAATCTTTTAATCGTTAGCTCGATGCTTTCAGGAGTGCTCATTTTTTTATTGGTTTTATTTAGGTGCGGGGATTGCCTCTCATTTGACGGAATAAAAACTTTTACAGAGGGTGAAAATGCGTCTAATCAAGAGGGGGTAGGAAAGATTTATTCGCTTCTTTTATTGCTGCCACTCTCCTCCGTCACGGCTTTCTTGATTTGGAAAAGTGAGTGGTTAGGCATGACAGTGCCAATTGTATGCATTGTTGGGTTTTTCTTGGCGCTCCATGCGGCTCTGATAAGAAAAATGGTTTTATCTATGACGTTTCTTTTTGCTCTGTTTGTTTTAAATGTTTGTTACATTACCCTTTTCCATTATGCAAGTTCGGCATGGGTGGGATACTTAACTGTAAATTTTCAAAATCACATACAGTCTCTAAACGGTCTTTTGAGTCAAAACTATGCTTCCGTCTTGCATTTGCCAGATGTGACGATGCGCGTCCTTAATTCAATGATGGTTCTAATTCTGGGACCCTTTTTTGCCGTATTTTGGTTTGTCTTTTTTAAAAGAAAAAACCCCTTAAGTCCCTTTTTAAAAACGGCCATCGGCTTTGTTCTCTCTGCTCTGTCTTTTGGAATCCTGACCCTGTCAAAAAATTATTATTCTGCGGATGGCGGTGTAGATCTTACATGGTTTGTGTGTGCGCATCTTCTTTATGCTGCCGGTGAACTCATGATTTTGCCCGTGGCTTTATCTTATCTTACTTCTGTTGCTCCAAAAGATAGTTTGGCCTTGTATGCGGGAGGGTGGTTGATGGCAGGAGCGATTCCAATTTATTTAAACAAATATATTACAAATTTTTTTGGACTGGACCTGTTGAGTCAGTCAGCGGAAATAAGCTCAAGCACTTATACAGATATTTTTGGGGTTTTGTCTTGGTCTAGCTTTGGACTTGGACTCGTATCCTTTATGGTTTTTTTGGCAAGTAGAAAAATTTTTGAAAAGTGATTTCTACAACGATCTAAAAAGGGAGCTGTGCCAGATAGTGCCAATAAAGTATTATAAGGACACTGAACCCAGGAGATGCTTGTTGTCTTAGCACAAAAAGATCCGCTAAAGAGCTCATCACAAACAACGGTTCTTTCCTCGGTGCGTAACGCAGAATAATCGTAACTTTTTTTGTAGGACAAAAAATAACTGGTATTGTCTAACAGGTATTAAATAAAGAAAGACCCTCATGGACTTAATTTTACAGCTTGCCTTTCCCTTTACCGCCCACGTGTTTGTTGGAGTACTTGTCTTGGCATTCATTATTCGTAAAAAGTGGGTACGAATCACTCTAATCTTTTTAACGCTACTGCTTGGACATCAATTAGTTAAAACCCAACAAAGCAGGAAAAAGGCCATATCATTACAGCAGGCTAATACAATAAAAGTTACCTTGTTTCAATTGAACCTTAATGTTGAAAATACTGATTTATCAATACTGATTAACTATTTAAAAAAAATCCCGCTGATCTTGTGGTCTTGCAGGAAGTCAACCCGACTCAGGCGCAACAACTCCAGAAAAATCTTGAAGATCTATATCCTACAGTTTTTTCAATGCCTGCGTCTAATCCATTTGGGTCAATGATTCTTAGCCGTCTCCCTATGCTGCGGGCAGAACGGCAAATAATACCTAAGACAAAAACGCTTTATAGCCATGTAGAGCTTGAGGTTCCCTCATTAAAAACTCCCTTACACCTGTATGAGATTCATGCCTATCCACCGATAAACCAAACTCTTGTAGAAGAACGTAAGCAGGCCCTTGAAGGCTTGGCTAGGATCATTGAGGATAATCCTTCTGAATTAAAAATTGTTGTGGGTGACTTGAACCTAACCCCCTATAATCCCTTGTTTAAAGCCTTTGAGCGCAAACTGTCAATTCGCCGCATATCAGGATTAAAAGTAACATGGCCAATGTTTCTTCCTAGCTTTCTTCGAATTGCGATAGATCATTGTTTTATCAGTGGAAAAATAGCCTATCAGCACCATGCCATTCTTAGGGATGATTTTAATTCAGACCAGGCTGCTCAGCGAGCAGACTTACTTCTTATTCCTTGATTCAGAGCAGTTCATGTTTTGTCAATTTAAGATCAACTCGATAACGTATTGAATAAAAAAACTTATTTTTTGTTGAGGGCACTATTAATTTGGTCTTTCATAATTCTGGAAACCCTGAAGCTAACAACATCCCGTTCGGAAATTTTAGCTTCTTGCATTGTTTTTGGGTTTCTGCCAACCCTTGCTTTTTTATGCCGTGAGAAGAAAACACCAAAAAGAGGAATTTTAACTTCTTTTTCTTTTTTGATACATAAAGACACCTCATCAATAATGGATTCAACACAGTTGATAGCATCTGTTCGTGAAAGAGTGCATTTCTTTTTAAGCGTTTAACTTATGTCAGCACGCGTGATGGTTTTTTTGACATGAGCCTATCCTGTTATCACATCAATGATAATGTGAATAAGAGACAAGGTCAATTCAGCATTTGACGTAATACGTTTTAGGGTTGATTTTTTATTCGTTAAACAGTACAAAAGGTTAGTAATTTTAAGAGTTTTCCAATGGTTGTAGCCCTCATTATCGTACAAGCTTTCATTGCATTGACCATGATTGGTTTTATTCTTCTGCAAAAAAGTGAAGGTGGGGGGCTCGTGTCCCAGCAAGGGAGCCAATCGATGGGACGCTTCATGACGCGCCGCAGTCAGGCAGACTTTTTGACCAGAGCAACATCAATTCTAGCAGCTGTTTTTATGGCATTGTGTCTTGTTATTGCGATAATTTCTAATCGCTCAGCCAGCCGATCTTCCCTACTGGACCAGGTAGAGCAAGATACAATCCAAAGTGTAGAAGCTGAAGTTGGGCAGATTGAGAAAAATAAGAAAAAAGCTCAAAAACAAGAAGAGCCAAGCGCGCCAAGTCGCGTTTAAAAAGACTTTCTATTTATTATTACTTTTCAAGCTAAATTTTCTTGCAAAACACAGTGCGTGACCTGTAGCTTGTTAGAAGAGGCTCTCAAAAAAATAGAAGAGCATTCTAAAAAACTGAAATTTTTTATATCTTATGACAACACGTTACATTTTTGTTATAGGAGGCGTTCTTTCCTCGTTGGGTAAAGGGATTGCTTCTGCTTCAATTGCGGCGCTTCTGCAAGCGCATGGCTATAAGGTCAAAATCAAAAAACTGGATCCGTATATAAACTATGATCCAGGGACAATGAATCCTTATGAACACGGTGAAGTTTACGTCACCCGTGATGGCGCCGAAACGGATCTTGATTTGGGTCACTATGAGAGATTTACCGGCATTCCAAGTGAAAAAAGAGATAACACCACAGCTGGAAAAATTTACTATGAGGTGATTCAAAAAGAACGTGCTGGGGAGTATTTAGGTAAAACAGTGATGGTTATCCCCCATATCACAGACACCATAAAATCTTTTATTATGGATGGCGCTGAAAGTTTCGACTTTCTGATCTGTGAGCTTGGCGGCACGATTGGAGATATTGAGGGGCTTCCTTTTGTTGAAGCCATTCGTCAGTTAGGGAATGATCTTGGTCGAGCCAGATGTTGTTACGTTCATTTAACTTTGCTGCCTTTCATCAAAACGGCGGGTGAATTCAAAACAAAGCCTTCACAGCACTCGGTCAAAGACTTGCTGAGTCTGGGAATTCAGCCTGATTTTCTCTTGTGTCGTGGAGAGGTTTCTTTGCCTGATGAAGCACGTGCTAAGCTTTCTCTTTACTGTAATATGTCTAAGGAACGGGTGTTTAATGCCATTGACGTCGCTTCGATTTATCAAGTTCCGTATAGCTTAAAAAATGAAGGATTAGACCAAGAGCTGCTGACGTATTTTAACCTTCCTTATGCTGAGCCTGAAATGAGCAAGTGGCAGCCTTATCTGGAGTCGGTTAAAAAGGGCCCCACGCTCAGAATCGGCATGGTTGTAAAGTACGATAAATTAAAAGATGCATATAAATCTCTTGTGGAAGCTCTGATTCACGCAGCCCATCAGCTTGAGAAAAACATAGAAATTATTTGGATTGGCGCTGATCAATTAGAAGAAGACCCAGAGGCTCTTGGAAGAATAAGTGAGCTTGAGGGCCTTATTGTTCCAGGTGTTGGCCCGCGAGGCCTAGAGGGAAAGCTCTCAGCCTTGCGTTATGCAAGAGAGAATCATCTACCCTGTCTTGGTATTTGTCTTGGCATGCAACTTATGGTCGTTGAATATGCAAGGAATGTTTTGGGCTGGAAAATGGCGAACTCTAGTGAATTTAGCGAGACCGGTAAACTCGTTGTCTCTCTTATAACTGAGTGGCAAAAAGATGGTAAAATAGAAACCCGATCCCATGGTGACAAAATGGGTGGTACCATGCGTCTCGGGTCTTATCCATGTAAAATAAAGTCGGATAGTTTGCTTCACCAAATTTATCAGCAAGAGCTGGTTGAAGAGCGTCATCGTCACCGTTATGAGGTGACCCTTGATTGCCGATCAGATCTTGAAGAGGCGGGGCTGATTTTCAGTGGTATGTCGCCAGATAATCAATTAACAGAGGCAGTTGAAATTGTAAATCATCCCTGGATGGTGGGTGTGCAGTATCATCCTGAGTTTGAATCGTGGATTGGCCATCCTAATCCGCTTTTTTTGAGCTTCCTTCAAGCGTCATCAACATTTCAAAAGGATAAAAATGAAAAAAATTAATTTAAGTACATTTGAAATTTCCAATGCATCCCCTATGGTCATTATCTCAGGCCCGTGTCAAATGGAAAGCAGAGATCATGCTCTTATGATGGCTTCAGAATTAATGGAACGGGCGACCAAGCTTGATATTCCGTTTATCTTTAAAACGTCTTTTGATAAGGCAAATCGCACAAGTTTGAGCGGCAAGCGTGGGCTAGGCTTGGAAAAAAGCTTGGAGGTGTTTCATGAAATTCGACAGAAAGTTGGCTGTCCTGTTTTGACAGACGTTCATACTGAAGATCAATGTATAAAAGTAGCTGATGTTATTGATGTGATCCAAATACCTGCCTTTTTATGCCGTCAGACAGACTTGCTTATTGCAGCGGGACGAACAGGAAAAATCATCAATGTTAAAAAAGGCCAATTCCTCTCACCTGCTGAAGCAAAGAATATACCTGCAAAGGTTGCCTCAGAAGGAAATGATAAAATTTTACTCACCGAAAGAGGGACAACTTTTGGATATAATAATCTTGTGGTAGACATGCGTTCGCCAGTGATCATGAAACAAACTGGATATCCTGTCATTATGGATGCAACACATGCGGTTATGCAGCCGGGTGGTCTGGGAGGTGCATCAAGTGGTCAACGAGAATTTGCCCCTGTTTTAGCACGGGCTGCAATCAGTCTTGGTATAGCCGGCGTGTTTATGGAATCTCATCAGGATCCGGATCAGGCGCCGAGCGATGGCCCAAACATGATCAAACTTGAAGATATTGAACCCCTTTGGCGTTCGCTTAAGGAATTTGATAAGCTTGCTAAAGAAAACCCAATCGTCGTTTAATTTTAGGAGAGGTAAATGAGTAGTATAATTGATATTAGAGGTCGTCAAATTTTTGACAGCCGAGGCAACCCAACGCTTGAGGTTGAAGTTGAGCTAGAGACAGGTGTAGTGGGCCGGGCTGCGGTGCCATCTGGAGCTTCTACAGGCCAGCATGAGGCGGTTGAGCTTCGTGATAAAGATGATTTTTATAATGGAAAAGCCGTTAATCAAGCGATTGATAATGTAAATGGTGAAATTTTTGAGGCATTAGCTGGCATGGATGCCGCCAGACAAGTTGCAATTGATAACGTTTTGATTAACTTGGATGGGACTGCTAATAAAAATAGGTTGGGCGCTAATGCAATATTAGGCGTGAGTTTGGCAGTTGCCCGTGCCATGTCTCATGAAATGGGGATACCTCTGTATCGATATGTTGGAGGTCTTTATGGCACGCAAATGCCAATACCTCTGATTAATGTTCTAAATGGTGGGGCACATGCCAACAACACCATTGATATCCAAGAGTTTATGATCGTTCCCATCTCAGCAGGTTCTTTTTCTGATGCAATGATGATGGGATTTGATGTATTTCAGGCGTTGAAAAAAATCATTCAAGAAAAAGGGTTTTCAACAGCTGTGGGTGATGAAGGTGGCTTTGCCCCCAATCTTGCTACGTCTGAGGAAGCGCTTGACTTACTGATGAAAGCAACGGCAGAGGCCGGATATACTGCGGGTGAAGATATTGTTTTTGCTCTTGATGCAGCTGCATCTGAGTTTTATAGAGACGGACACTATCACGTAGAAAATCAGAAACTCTCTTCTCAACAATTGGTAGAGTACTATGCTCAATTATCAAAGAAATACCCAATTTTTTCAATTGAAGATGGTATGGCAGAAGATGATTGGCAAGGATGGGCAGAGCTCACAGAAGCATTAGATGACCAATTGCAGTTAGTTGGAGATGATCTTTTCGTGACAAATTTAGAACGGCTTGAAATGGGTATTGAAAAAGGCGTTGCCAATAGTATTCTTATTAAACCCAACCAAATTGGGACGCTTACTGAAACAGCTCATGTTATTCAAGCCGCTAAAGAATCTGGATACACCACAATCATGTCACACCGTTCCGGTGAAACAGAAGACACCTCGATTGCTGACTTGGCAGTAGCCTTTAATTGTGGCCAGATCAAAACAGGATCCATGTGCCGGACAGATCGTATGGCAAAATATAATCAATTGCTTCGCATTGAGGAAGAGTTGAACCTAAATAGCTTAGATTTAACGGGATGTCACTGAGTTAAAGGGCGTTAAGCCATGAAAAGAACATTTAGATATCACCTCTCTCGATTATGGTGGACATCCGTTTTGGTGTTTATCTTATGTTATTTTCTCTATTATTTCTTTTTCGGCACCCATGGGTATTATGCTCGGTGTGATCTTGAAAAACAGCTTGCTGAAACGCAGGCTCATCTTGAAGTGATGAAGCGTAAATATGATGATCTTGCGCATCGTGTGTCTCTTTTAAAAAATGAGAGCTTAGATAAAGATATGCTTGATGAGCGGGTGCGCGCTCGATTGGGATATGCTGAAAAAGATGATATTATCCTTTTAGAAGAGTAGTCCTTCAAGCTTTATTAGGTTTGTGGATAGTATGACGAGGATGCATGATTTTAGATTCTATTTTTTCTACCTTTCTTATTTTCAATAAAATCTATATCCATATACCTGTCATTGTTTTTGGGCTTATGTCAGCACGCCGTTCTGATTTTTTTGGGGCATGGATATGCTATTTATTGGCCATCTTTTTGACAGGCCTTTTGAAAATTTACTTCAAGGTTCCGTTGATATATCAGGCCAGCTCAGAAAATTATGGGTTTCCTAGTGGGCATACGATGGTATCTATTGCTATTTATGGGTATCTCTTTTTATGTTTTTCATCGACTCTTTTGAGGGGCATTCTTCTAACAATAGCTGCGGGCAATTCAATGGCAGTTGTTTATTTTGGCTATCATACTTATTTTGATATTGCCGGTGCTTGGTTTTTCTCAACCATACTCATTCTCAGCGTTTATTATGTGGGGATCTTTTATCAAAAAATACAAACCAACCCTAGATATTTAAGTGCCTTTTCTTTTCTTTTTGGCGTTATTTCTTTTCTGATTTTATCCCAAGTTGATTATCTGCGTTTAGGGGTTTTGCAAGCACTCGGAATTTCTTTAGGTATTTTAGTGAGTTCTGTTATTTGGAAAAACTGGCTTAATGTTCAAACGCACACCTTGAGAGATGTATTGCTTTCAGGGCTTATTGGCTGCTTGATGTTTAAAGGAAGCTACCTGCTTATTTATGAAACGGGTTTTCTAGACACTTCAAAAGCTATTTTAGAGACTTATGCATCCATCATACTTATTGTGACTGGTGCCCTTCCTGCGGTATTACTGATTTGGTTTGTTGTTTGTTATAAACCTTTCATGAGAACCTGATCTAAACGATTCCTTAAGATACGTGTGCTAACCTTAAAATAACTTTAAATAATAAAAGGACATTTCAATCAATCGGTTTATAATTTTTTCTTTGGTTACTCTCACTTTTCACCCAGCTCTTTGTGATGATCAACAGGGTGGTGCTTCCATTCAGCAAAAACAGGTGAGTGACAAAGCGCTAACTGAATACTCAAGGCGTATTGTAGTTAAATTCTGGACTAAGGATGGGACGGACAAAGTATTCATAACTCAAAGAGAGGCGCGTTTTGTTGGTTCAGGTCTTGAAGAGATAACTCAACATAGGCAATATTTACTACTCTTTGAGGTGATTTCTTTGCCTAAGGATGCACAAGTCATTGATGAAAAGAACCCTGCTATCAAAGATGTGGCGGGACTGCGTAAACGCTATCCTGATTTGTATAAGATTATGAGTGATATTTTAGTTCAAGAATATGCTGAAAAAGCGCTGATAGATAAGAAAAACAAGAAGACATCATCGTCCCTGTGGAAAAGATTTAAAAATAAATTTCGTTCTAAGCCTTTGAAATCCTAGTATTTTTATTTTTTCCAACCACAAAAAGAGAAATCACTGCCCATAAGAAAAGGTATAGGCCCATATAGGCCGTACCTTGTTTTTTTGTCATCAAAAGGGCAAAAATAAAGGGTGTAAACCCACCAATGCTGATGCCAATGCTATAGCTAAAAGAAATCCCACTATATCGACTATTAGCTGGAAATATATTTTGACAATAGGCATGAATGGGTCCAGCAACCGCAGCTGCTAAGAGGCTGACTATGATTATTGTTCCCATCACATGAATGGCACCGCCCTTTGGGAGCAACGAGAAGAGGGGCAGAGCACATAAACATAGAGCCACTAGATACGTCATAAAATAGGTTTTTGGCTTATTAAAGGCATCACAAACCCGCCCAAATATGGGGGAGAATACTGTGAAAATCAGTGTCCCAACAAGGCTATAGAGGCTTGCTTTTTGGAGGGTGAAACTTAATTGGGATTCAAGGTAAACTTGGAAAAATACAAAAACAACATAGGAGAGTAACCCATCAAGAAGCCCTAAGCATAAAGTGCTGAGCACAGATAGCTTTTGTTTTTTCAAAACGGCAATGAGGGGTAGATTCTCCACGAGACTATCTTGATCTTTGAGCTTTTTAAATGCAGGGCTTTCCATCATATTTCGTCTTATGTGCCAACCGTATAAGCTGCCCAATGCCCCTAGAACAAACGCCATGCGCCAGGACCAACTTGGCATCATCTCAAGAGATGTAAGAGCGCTTACCCCTAATGCCGCTAAGGCACCCAATCCGGCAGAGCCACAGATGAATCCACCAGTTAACCCCGCCCGTTGGTTGCCGATGTGTTCAAGAGCAAACACAGCAGCACCATTATATTCACCCCCGGTGCAAAGACCTTGGATCAAACGACAGAGCATAATGATGATGGGGGCGAAAATACCAATTTGCGTGTAGGTAGGCATGAGGCCAATCAGGAGCGTTGGAAATCCCATAAAGGCAATGGAAAGGGTTAATGCTTTCTTGCGCCCCAGTTTATCGCCGATGTATCCAAAAACGATGGCGCCAAGCGGGCGCATCAGAAATCCTGCCCCAAAAACGGATAAACTTTGTAAAAGAGCTCCAGTTGAAGAAGAGGGCGGGAAATAGGCTTTTGCAATGGTAACGGCAAAAATGCCGAAAAGAGTGAAATCATAAAACTCAAGAACATTCCCAAATATGCTGGCAAAGAGAATATGATTTTTTTTCATAACTAGTACTTTAATTCAACGAAAAGTATAACGAGATAAACTGACATGTGAAATAAGGAAGTTTTGGTGGGCACTACAGGGCTCGAACCTGTGACCCTCTGATTAAAAGTCAGATGCTCTACCGACTGAGCTAAGTGCCCCAAAACTGAGCCCACTATAGTGCTGTTAGAATTGGCCGTCAACTTTCTTTTTGAAAAAAACAAAACCTAGATCATTCACGAAAGATGTCTCATCAGATTTACAACGAACAGAGTAAAATCTTGCGCATGGCAAGCAGTTAAATTAGGTTAGGCTAACTTTACGTGGATCGTATGCTAACAATTGAATCTTTAAGCTATCACTTAAAAGGAAGAACATTGCTCGATAAAGCGTCTTTCACGCTTCATGGTGGAGAGAAGGTTGGGCTAGTTGGGCGAAATGGCATTGGTAAAACAACCCTTTTCCGTCTGATAACGGGTAAAATCGAGCCTGATCATGGTTATATCCGGCTGCAAAATGGAACAAAAATTGGTTCTTTGCCACAAATGCCGCCTCAAAGCACAAAGAGTGTGATTGATACCGTTGTTGATTCAGATGTGGCTTATTTTAATCTCATGCAAGAGCTAGCCGTTGAATCAGATCTCAATCGCTTAGGTGAAATTCAGTTTGAACTTGAGTCAATGGATGCTTTCACTGCAGAATCACGTGCAGCAAAGATTTTAGCAGGCCTAGGCTTTGACGAAGAAGGTCAAAACCAACCCGTGAATACTTTTTCAGGTGGGTGGCGAATGCGTATTGTTCTTGCCTGTGTTTTATTTAATAAACCTGATTTGATGCTTCTTGATGAGCCCAGTAACCACTTGGATCTTGAAACTACCTTTTGGCTGATGGATACCTTAAAAAAATCCCCCTGTGCCCTTATTCTGATTAGTCATGATAAATATGTTTTGAATCATATTGCTGAACGTATTGTTCACCTGCACCAACAAAAATTGACCTCATATACGGGCAATTACGATCGATTTATCGAGGCTAAATTTCAAGTTCAAATGCAACAACAATCAGCTTTTCAGAAGCAGCAAGCTCATAAAGAGCATGTACAAAGCTTTGTTAGCCGTTTTAGAGCTAAGGCCAGTAAAGCAAAACAAGTGCAGAGTCGGATTAAAATGTTGGAAAAAATGCAAGATGTTCAAATCATGCAGGATGATCCAACCTTAAGCATCCAATTTCCCGAGTCTATTGAATTAGCCCCACCGCTGATCACTCTTGAATCAGCATCTGCAGGATATGGTGATAAGGTTATTCTTAAGAACTTAAATCAACGAATTGACCCAGATGATTGTATTGCGCTTGTTGGGCGTAATGGAAATGGTAAGTCAACATTTGCAAAACTCATAGCCGGTAAGCTTGATCCCATAAAAGGAAAGCGGTGTGTGGAGCAAAACTTTTCTGTTGCCTTCTTTAATCAAGAACAATTGGAAAATCTGACTCTTGATAAAACAGCTTATGAGCATCTAGAAGCCTTAATGCCACATTCAGCGCCCACAGGCATTCGGAGTCTTTTGGGGCAATTTGGCTTGACTCAAACAAAATCTGATGTGCCTGTTGGGCAACTTTCAGGAGGAGAAAAAACACGTTTGAACTTTGCTATGCTCAGTATTGAAAAGCCTGGGTTATTGATTCTGGATGAGCCAACAAATCACCTTGATATTGAGTCTCGTGAAGCACTTATTTTATCCATTAACCAGTTTAATGGTGCTGTCATTTTGATTACTCATGACTGGGACTTGCTGAAAATGACGGCATCAACCATGTGGGTTGTTGAGAAGGGAACAGTTCAAACGTATGATGGCACTTTGGATGAGTACCGCGAACAGGCGCTGGGAGTCAAAGCAGATAAAAAATTGCAGGCGACAGAACGAGCTCAGCAAATCAAGGCCAAAAAAATGAAAAAAAAGAAGAAGTCCTAAGGTGGTTAAGCACTGAGGATGACAACGCGCGGGTGATGGGCAAGATCTTTTTGAATTTTTTCAACTTTAAATCCAGCTTTTGTGATTAGCTCTTGAATTTGGTTGCTTTGATCAAATCCAATTTCAAAAAAGGCCTTGTTAAAGCTGATGTTTTGTTCAGAGAGTTGAGATAAAATTGTTTGATAACAGGCAAGCCCATTGTTATGAGCAACAAGAGCGTCAATAGGATCATAATGTTTGACGTTTTCATCAAGATCTTGATAGTCGCTTGGTGAGATGTAGGGGGGATTGGAGAGGATATAGTCAAAATGCCCTTGAATGCCCTCAAGCCAAGACGTTTCTATAAATGTACAGCGATCAATGATGGCATGATATTGTGCGTTTTCCCGGGCCTGTTCCAGAGCGTGGGCGCTAAAGTCTGTTAGCGTTGCTTGTGCAAGAGGTCTCTCCTTAAGAACGCTGAGAGCTAAGCACCCTGTTCCCGTTCCAAGGTCTAGAATCTGGCAAGGCTTATCTTTGGGAATGGAATCAAGAGCACATTCAACCAATGTTTCACTATCGGGGCGAGGATCAAGGGTAGCATTGTTTAAAAAAAATTTGAGAGACCAAAACTCCCGATATCCAATGATGCGACTTAAAGGCGTGCCCATATGGAATTTAGCTTTGTTTGAGGCCAATTCTTTTTGTTGAGCCTCATTTAATGAAATTCGACCCCCCATAAGAGAATCTGGATCACAGGTCAGTATATGAGCCAATAAAGCGCACTCAATGTGATGGGGAAGAGAAATATCAGTCACGTGATTCGGTGATATCAGCTAGCTTTTGAGCTTGCTCTTCAGCTTTGAGAGGATTAATCACCTCATCTAGACCCGTGCCGGCTAATATGTCATGGATCTTGTAGAGCGTTAGATTAATGCGGTGATCTGTTACGCGTCCTTGTGGGAAGTTATAGGTTCGAATGCGTTCAGATCGATCACCACTTCCAACTTGTTGTTGGCGGTTTTGTGATCTTTCTTGAATTTGTTTTTGGCGCTCTGCCTCATACAATCTTGACCGTAAGACTTTTAATGCTTTGGCACGGTTTTTATGTTGGGACTTTTCATCTTGTTGTGAGACTACAATTCCAGTTGGAATATGCGTTATACGAACAGCGCTATCTGTGGTGTTCACTGACTGTCCACCTGGCCCGCTTGAACGAAAAACATCAATGCGTAAGTCTTTATCTTCAATTTTAACATCAACCTCTTCAGCTTCGGGAAGGACAGCGACTGTTGCTGCAGATGTGTGAATACGCCCTGATGTTTCTGTTTCGGGAACACGTTGGACACGGTGAACCCCTGATTCATACTTTAAATTAGCGAATACATTGCGGCCGGTTACTTGCATGCTCACTTCCTTCATGCCACCGATTCCAGTTTCAGAGGCTTCTAAAACTTCCGTTTTCCAGCCTTTGTGTTCGGCATATTTTTGATACATGGAAAATAAATTTGCTGCAAAGAGAGCTGCTTCTTCTCCTCCCGTACCTGCACGAATCTCAACAATGGCGTTTTTTTCATCTGCCGCATCTTTGGGAATAAGCATGAATTGAATGTCTTTTTCTTTTTGTTTTAAGAAAGATTCAAGTTCATAGATTTCATCTTTAGCCATTTGCTTCATTTCAGCATCAGCGCTGTTGTCCTTTAACAGTTCTTTAAGATCTGTCACTTCTTCTTTCTTCAGATGGCACATGTTGATGGCTTCTGCCACGGGGCTTATTTCAGCCAGCTCTTTTGAATACTTTATGTATTTTTCTGAGTTAAGCTCATGCCCTTTTTCAAGTAAGTTATTAAGCTCGTTGTAGCGATCAACAATGCGATGCAGTTTGTCAGTTATTTTCATTTTTTACTTTTTCCATAAATGCAGCAAACGTGTCTGTTTGTTGTGTGCCATTCGTCAGGTTTTTCCAGGTTACTGTCTCAGTCTCAATCTCTTGATGCCCAACCAAAACAGCAAAAGTTACCCCTTTTTTACTAGCCTGCTTAAGGCCCGCTTTGAACGATGAAGATGTTGTGAGCTCAGCGCTTAAATTCTCAGACCGGATTTTATGGGCCAGCATTAACGCAGGGGCCACCAACGTTTCATCTCCAGGAATGACGATGCATGATCTTTGCGTGGGAGGTATATTATGACTGATAAGCATGAGCCGCTCAAGCCCAGAAGCCCAGCCAACGCTGGGGAGGGGCTTTCCTCCAAGGAATGCGGAAAGTTTGTCATAGCGCCCCCCAGCAAGAAATGTGCTCTGAGCCCCCAAATCATTAGATTTAAACTCAAAAATTGTGTGACAATAGTAATCTAACCCACGCACCAGATAGGGGTTTAGAGTAAAAGGTACTTTGAGCTTTTGCAGAAGATCCACAATTGTATTAAAGAAGCTTTGAGCAGGGGAGGTTAAATAATCTTTCAAGAGTGGTGCTTGACGGCATATTTCTTGGTCGCCTGGGTCTTTTGAGTCAAAAATGCGCAGGGGGTTTTTTTGTAATCTAACTTTGCTTTCCATTGATAATTGGCTATCATGATCGGCAAAGAACTGAACCAATGCTTTTCTATGGTTGTTGCGGCTTTCATCATCTCCTAAAGTGTTAAGCTCTAGCGCATATTTTTTAATGCCAATTTTATCAATGAAATCCATGGCAACCAAAATAGATTCAACATCAGCGATGGGGGATTCTGCATTAACATTTTCAATGCCAAGCTGATTGAATTGTCTTAAGCGTCCTTTTTGGGGTCTTTCATAGCGAAACATAGGCCCGCAATAATGATATTTTTGATTTTCCTCATGCTGTTTTTTATTCGATAAGATTGCTCTTATGATTCCAGCTGTATTCTCGGGGCGCAGGCATAGCTGACGATTCCCCTTATCTACCAGGGTATACATCTCTTTTGAGATAATATCAGACGACTCCCCAACAGAGCTCATGAAAACTTCTAGCGGCTCAACAATGGGCGTTTCAATATGATGAAATCCATACAGAGTAGCAGTCTCACTAAAAATTTTAATAAAGTGGTCTCTTTTTTTAAGTTCTTCTGGAAAAATATCAGGCATGCCGCGCAAACCAGAAATCATGATAAAGCTCTATGTTTTAAAGAATTAGATACTAAATTATGCCCCAGACTAAAAGACTTTTCTATATTTTAGAAAAAGGGTTTATACAATAAAGTCCTTTAAATCTTTAAGTTTTTCTGAATGAGAGGATATTAAATAATAGCCGCCCAAAATGACACTGATGGTTAAAAGCAAGCCAATCAAAATATAATTTGATGAGGGCTTGTTGAGAGGTGTTATTTCTTTTATCTCTTGGTCAGGGTTGAGGTTAATTCCTTTTTCAGCAATTTTCTCTTTATAGATATTCGCTGTTTCGATTGGATCAAGGCCATAAAAATCTGCAAGTGTTCTAATGAACCCTAATGTATAAGATGTTGGCGGCAAAGCATGAAAGTTATGTTTCTCAATGGCGTCGATGTAGGTCTTGCTGATTTTAAGATGATCGGCTACCTCCGAGGTTGAGAGTCCCATTTTTTTTCTGGATGCAGATAAGGAATGGCACGTGATCGGACCTGCTTCATTGGTGAGTAAATCTTTTGTCGTCCCTGTTTTTGTAATAGATGTTTTCATTTCGCCTCCCGTAGCATTTCTTACCACTAAAAAATAGTGTATATTAGAATTATAATAAAATCATCATTGGATTGAGGCACAGGATGTATAAAAAAAGCAATGAACAAGAAATAAGCTTTTTTAATGCGGTTGCTAACTGGTGGGATGCTAGGGGAATGATGGCCCCTTTACATCAGATGAACCAAATTCGCATGGCCTTTATACATGCTGAAATATCTAATTATTTATTTCCCCAAACAAATAATTTTGATTTATCTGGCCTTGAAGTTCTAGATGTTGGGTGTGGAGGTGGTTTGGCAAGTGAGCCTATGGCGCGTTTAGGCGCCACCGTAACAGGTGTTGATGCTAGTCATTCTGCTATTAGAGCGGCATCCATACATGCTCAAGAGATGAACTTATCTATTGATTACCAGTGCCAAAAGATAGAATCATTAGACCTTGAAAGATCATTTGATATTGTGCTGGCCTTAGAAGTTATTGAGCACGTAGATGATATAGCTGAATTTCTTGTGCGTTTGCGAAGCCACTTAAAGCCAGGAGGGTTGGTTTTTATTTCAACGATTAATCAAACGGCAAAATCATATGCTGTCTCGATCTTAGCAGCAGAATATTTTTTAAGATTGCTCCCCCGAGGAACACATGATTGGCAGAAGTTTGTCAAACCTTCTGTTTTAAGAAATCATCTTCAGCCATTGGGGTTAGAAATTAAATCTATGAAAGGGATGGCTTATCGGCCGTTTTATAATGATTGGGTGCTCAATTCAGATATATCTAATAACTATATTATTTGTGCCCGCCAAACACCGATAGCAACCACGTATTCATAACGAATAATAAACAAGGAGAGAATAAAATGGACATATTCATAAAAGGAAAAAACATTGACTTAGGGGATGCTATGAGAACGCATGTCACTGAAAAACTTGAATCAACAGTTTTGCGTCATTTTCCGGATGCGATAGAAGCTTCGGTGGTGATTTCAATGGATAATAACAATATCAGTGCTGACATCGACACCCATGTTGCCAGAGGCATTAATTTAAGAAGTCATCAAGCGGCTCTTGATGCATATGTTGCCTTTGATTTGGCATTTCATAAAATTGAAACGCGGTTGCGGCGGTATCACAACAAACTTAAGAATCATCATGAAAAAAAGATTGATTCAAGTTCTCTGATGGCGATGAATTACATTTTGCCACATTCACACGGTGAGATAGATTCAGTAAACGATTCTGAAGACAGAGATGCAAAAGCAGCCATTATTGCAGAAATGCCAAGTGAAATACCTACTCTTTCAGTCAGTGATGCCGTGATGAGAATGGATTTGGCTGATTTAAATGCGCTGATTTTTTGGAATAAAAACCAAGGTAATATCAACATTGTTCACCGCAGAAATGACGGCAACATAGGATGGATTGATCCGTCTGTTACTAAAGAAATACATAAACTATGAAAAATATTTCATTTTTTTGACTCGGTTGAGCCATCTCATTTTTAAGAGGAGTGGGATGGTTCTTTCTTTTTATTTAAAAAATATGATATGATTGCTCTGTTCATAGGTTAATTTGGGATGGCAAAACATTTTCTTTTAATTTTCGCGATTGCGTGTGTGTCCGTGCTTAACCTACGTGCAGAGGACGCTGATGCTAAAGGTGAGACGAAAAAAGCTATAGCGACGACACCTGCAAGCCCCGTAAATGGCGCCGTTATTAACTATCAGCCGGTTTTGTCAGGTGTTTTGAATATGGATTACGCGAAAAAATCATTGAAAAATTAGCGATTTTTCAGCAGGTTAGCACTCCGCCGTCAACCATTGCCCAACTCAAAAATCGTGTTGTTAATGATATGAAGGTCGTTGACGTCTTGTTGCGAGATCTTGGATATTATGATGCGCTTGCAGATTACGAAATAGATCTAAAAACGAATCCAATCACACTAAATTTTATGGTTAGAACTGGACCAAAGTATAAACTTCTTAAGTTTAACTTGAGTTCGAACAGTTTGGATAATCAACTTTTTAATGCGCTTTCTCTGGATCCTGCGCGCTTTAATATGATTCCAGAAACGCCAGCAACACTAGAGAATATTAAGCAAGGGGTGCGACGTCTGTTTGAAATTCTTGGAAACAATGGCTACCCGTATGTAAAAGTCTTGAATGAAAAGATTACAGTTGATCATGATCAAAAAGGGATTGAAGTTCTCCTGCACATGGATCCTGGTAAGTTGGTTCGGTTTGGAGAAACAATGATTGCCCCGGCAGAGGGTATTGATCAGGACTTCATAAAGAAAAGGCTTAAATGGAAAAAAGGGGACGTCTATAGCAATTTAAAAGTTATTCAAACGATTGAAACCTTAAACAATACACAACAGTATGCATTTGTAAAAATCACCCGCCCAAATAAACAACCCGATGGCAGCAGCTTGACAATGAGAGTTGAGGCCTTCCCTGAATCAACAAGAACTTTTGCTTGGAAAACGGGATATGATGCCAATAATAATTTCAACGTAAAATTAGGATGGAAAGGCATCAATCTATTTGATGATGGGTCCTTGATTAAGGTTTTTGGAGGATTTGGCCAATATTACAATGGGTTAGCCTTTGAACATATCGTTCCAGATGCTTTTTGGACGGAGAGTTATTTAACGACTCGCTTCGACGTAAAAAGAACACACACAAATTCTTATAGCGGTATGGCCGCTGAGCTTTCCTCAATTTTGACAACGCCTATATACGATAAGTTAAGGGCAGATACGGGGCTTTCACTAAAGTTTAGTTCGGTTAAACCAAAATCAAACCTTTTAAATGATCATAATGCGCCGATTATTTCTGTTCCTCTAGCGATTCATTATGAGCAGATGGATGATCTGATGATGCCAAGAAAAGGCTGGGATGCTCATTTTGAGATCACCCCAGCAATGCAAGTCGCTCCCCAGCGTCAGTTTGTCCAGTTTAAATTAAGGCAGTCGATATTGCGGCCTCTAAATGATGATCACACCTTGATTCTTAAAGCCTGGTACAAGTTATATGCGTCTCCAAGTGCTGGTAAACGTGTGCTGCCATTGGATTGGCAATTTTTTGCCGGCGGTATGGGGACCGTTCGTGGATATGGTTACCAACATGCTGGCAAGAGAGATGCCAACGGCAAGCCGATTGGTGGCCGATCTATGTTTGCCATGGGTGCTGAAATTAATTACTTCATTAGTAACGATTTAGCTCTTCAAGGATTTTTTGATGCAGGATCTAACTATCAAGGTCGTTACCCGAACTTTTCAAATGCCTTATTAATGGGTGTTGGAGGAGGGGTGAACTATATGTCGCCGATTGGAGATGTTCAGATGGTTGTTGGCCTGCCCGTTCGACGCAGAGATAGTGACAAACGAGCACAGTTCTATATATCCCTTGGACAAGATTTCTAAGACTCAAACAGAGTCAGTTTAGAGCGTTTAATTTTATGAAGTTTTCTCGTAGAAGCGGAACGTTTTCTCAATTGCGTCATCTATCGATGTTGTTGGCTGCCAATTTAAATCATCCATCGCTCTTTTGATAGACGGCATCCGCCGCGATACATCTTCATATGATTGGCCAAAATAGTCATCCGAATGAACCATCTCTATTTTGCATTTCTCTCTATCTTTTACAAGGTGAGGGAATTTTTGAGCATGGGAGATCATGGCTTTGGCCAGTTCATGGATACTAAAGTCATTTTCTGGATTACCAATGTTATATATTTTGTTATGGGCACATTGATTTTCATTTTTTATGATTTTAATCAATGCCTCAATCGCATCATCAATGTAGATAAAGGTTCGACGCTGAAGACCATCATTGACAATACAAATTGGTCGACCTTGCATAACGTTACTCATAAATTGAGTGAACGCACGGGACTCACCCTCGCTTTGTGAATCAATATTATCTAAACGAGGGCCGATCCAATTGAAAGGTCTAAACAAGGTATAAGACAAACCTTCGTGAAGACCGTAAGCACAAATAACCCGATCTAGAAGCTGCTTTGAGCACGCATAAATCCAACGCATTTTCTGGACAGGACCCATAACAAGCTTTGTTGACTCTTCGTCAAAAACAACATCTTCAGCCATGCCATATACTTCGGAAGTTGATGGAAAAATAATACGCTTCCCGTATTTATTTGCGAGCTTTACTATGTGTAAATTATGCTCGAAGTCTAATTGAAATACTCTGAGTGGTTCTTTGATATACAAATAGGGGTTTGCTATGGCTGCAAGAGGAATGATGATATCGTTCTCTTCAACCATTTTTTCAATTTGAGAGCTGTTATTTTCATCCAAAAGATTAAGGTTTTGAAACGAAAATTTAGGGTTGGACATCATTGAATCAACAGGGTGATCAAGATTACATTTCTTGATATCAATACCAGTTACTTGAAAAGATACGTCTTTTAGAATGGCTCTCGCCAGCCAGTTCCCGATAAAACCATTGACGCCAGTTATTAATATTTTCATTGTGATAACTTAATACGAGGTTGATTGTTTTTTTTCAGCGTGTAACGGGGACGACCTTGAACGATTTGATAAATTCTCCCTACATATTCACCGATAACACCAATGCCAAAAATGCCAATGCCAATGATAAAAATAACTAAAGCAAATAAAGTAAAAACACCCTCTACTTCTGGGCCTAAAATCAATCGACGTCCAATCATGTAAATAAAAATCACAAAGCTAAAAAAAGATGTCAGCAAACCTATTGCTGTAACAATTTGTATGGGCGCTAGACTCATGCTCGTTGCTAGATCAATGCTTACACGTATCAGATCATATATTTTGTATTTAGACTCTCCAGAAGATCTGGGATCGTGAATCAGGCCAATTTCTGTTGGATTTTGTGCATACTTCCAACCAAAGGCCGGCACAAAGAGGGCGTGCTCATTTCCTTGGCATATTTTTTTAGCAAGATCCTTTGAGTAGGCGCGGAACATACATCCCTGATCTTTCATGTCGAGCGTTGTTATGTGTTTTCGTACAAAATTAGCAAACCGAGAGCCATAATCACGCCACTTATGATCTTTTCTACCTATGCGGTAACTGCCAACCATGTCATGACCCTCCAGGTACTTATCAACCAATTTTGGAATTTCCTCAGGAGGGTTTTGGAGATCAGCGTCTAGATTAATAGCAACATCACCATGCATGTGATCAAAGCCTGCCATGATCGCAAGGTGTTGACCATAATTTTGATCAAAGCTTAAAACGTAAACCAGATCGGGATCATCTTTTTCAAAGGATGTTAAAATTTCTTCAGATTTATCAATGCTTCCATCATTTATATAGAGGATCTCAAATTTATAACGATTTTTTTTCATCGTTTCTAAAAGTCTTTTGTGAAAGAGCCTAATCGTTTCTTCTTCATTGTAGACGGGCACAATCACAGAAATAAAGGGAGTGGTTTTCATCATGGGTTTGCTTTTTGACATAGATACTTAATTATATGATTTAATTTATTTTTTCCAGTAGTGAAATATTACAAAACGCTGGAACTTTTCTTTTTAACCGTATTTCAAAAGGGATTTGATGGCTTGATCGCAAATACTTTTTATCTCGGATATGCATATGGTTTTTAAGGGATTTCTTGAAAAGATCATATCCTCCTTGTTTCCAAGTTATGGCGCAAATTTTTTCATCTGAAAACCAGCGCTTCCAGAAATTTTCCTCAGAGAGTTTGGTGGCGTGATTTTCTTGAGTGTGGCCAAACTCTAATTCACCTAATCCACCAACAATTGGAACTAGGTTTTGGTTGTATACAGGAAGGTCTTGGTGATAGTGATGATAACTAATGTATTTAATGTCTTTTCCTAAGTTTTGGTCAATGTAATCGTATGTTGTTTTGATACTTGAAGAATCTCCTGAGCGCGCTGCCCAAATCATCACCGAATATTGTGACAGGGTTAAGACTAAGAGCGCTCTAAAAACAACCTTAGCCCCTTTTAGATAGTACAAAGGCAAGGGTAGGAGGACGCTTGCCCAACATAAAACAATAAGAGCTTGGATTTTGTGTGTGTAGAGAGCTAAGTCCTCTGATGGAATATCTTCTTTTTTGAGATAATAGAAAATGATGACAGCTGTAAAAAAAAGACAGTATGCAATAATTTCTGGTTTAAAACTTAAATTTAAATCACCAATTCTATTGATGCTGTATGCCATTAAAACAGATAGGGGTGCCATGACAGGGAGAATATATGTAATCAGTTTTGAACTTGAAAGACTGAAAAAGATGAAAATAGCTAAAAACCACACCAATAAATAGGATAAGTTGACTCTATCAGTTGACTTAACAAAGTTTCTAATCGTAACGCTGCGGATCATAAGTGTTAATAAGTTGCCGCACCATGGGAACAGGCCAAAAACAAGCACGGGAATAAAAAAGTAAAAGGGTTGGTATCTGTTATGGGTTTTTGTGATGAACCTCATAAAATGCTCTTTGATAATGTAAAAATCAAAGAATTCTGGATTTTTTAATTGAACAAGAATGTGCCAGGGCATGATGATTGCCAGAAAGAGGAGTAGGGCGCTTACCCAATAGAGAGGCAACAACTTGATCGTCTTGCGGTGTATGCTAAACCAAATAAGCAGTACTATGCCGAAGAGAGCAACAGCTACAATCCCTTTAGTCAACACAGACAAAGCCAGGAACGTTGCCGTTAGAAGCGCCATCTTTTTTCTTTTTGGTCCTGGCGGCGCTTGGATACCAATAATGAAAAATGTAAAACAACCATAGACCAAAGAAGAGAACAAGCCGTCTAAGATGATGATATGGCTCATGATAAAGTAAAGCGAACTCGTGGATAATATCAGAGCTGAAAGCAGCGCGGTCCGGCGATTAAATAAGTGAAAAGCTAAAAAGAAGGTGAAAAAGACACCCAGGGCTCCGGCCAATGCAGGTAAGAGTCTGCCACTCCATTCTTTAACCCCAAAAACTTTGATGATGCCTGCTTGAATCCAATAGAAGAACGGGGGTTTTTCAAAGTATTTAACCCCATTTAAGCGTGGTGTAATCAAGGATCCAGTGACAGCCATTTCCCGCGGTATCTCCATATACCTGCCTTCATCAGGTGTGGAGAAGGGACGGTTTTGCGTCCCTCCAAAAAACAGGAAGAATGACACAATAGAAACAATACAACTATCTCGTCTAAAGTGGTTTTTCATGAGGGTTTTAGCTCGGTTAATGGCCATCTTGGTCTAGGTGCCAAATTCAAAGAATCATAAGATCCAATCGCATCATTTTCAAGAGCGGCCCATGCAATCATGGCCCCATTATCTGTGCATAATTCTAGGGGGGGTGCATAGAAATTTGTGCTGTTTTCATCACATAAGGCCTTGAGATGATGGCGGATATATTGATTAGCGGCTACCCCGCCGCTTATGACAAAGTTATGAATATTAGGCATATTTTTTAAAACGTATTGGCACTTGTTCATGAGGACGTCTTTAATGGCCTCTTGGAATGACCGTGCGATATTTTCTTTGATTTCTTGAGTCATATTCGGAATTTTATCCACGTGTCTTCTGACATCACTTTTCAAACCTGAAAAAGAGAAGTTAGCGCTTTTTTGTTTGCACATCGGCCGAACAAACGAAAAAGTATTTTCTCCCTGAGTGGCGAGCTTTTCAATCTCAGGCCCCGCGGGATAGGGAAGCCCAATTAGTTTCCCAACCTTATCGAAAGCTTCTCCAAGAGCATCATCAAGGGTTGTGCCTAAAATGCTATAATTTCTGACACCATTCACTTGAACAAGTTGAGTGTGGCCCCCAGAAACAAGGAGAAGGAAATAGGGGAATTCGAGGTCGGAGACGAGGCGGGGTGTCAAAGCATGGGCTTCAAGGTGATTGATGCCAAAAAAAGGCTTTTGATTATAATAGGCCATCGCTTTAGCTATTTGAACGCCGCAAATAAGACCCCCAATGAGGCCAGGACCTGCAGTTGCGGCATATCCATCAATCTCTGTTAATGAGAGGCCAGCTTTGCAGAGAGCATCTTTGATGAGGAGGGGGAGATTCACCAAGTGCGCGCGCGCCGTTATTTCCGGAACAACACCCCCATAAGGTTCATTAACCTTTAGATGAGAAATCTTACTTTCCGAGAGTATTTTTTTATCTTCGCTGACAATGGCGACAGCAGTATCATCACAGCTATCTTCGATACCTAAAAAAACTTTCGATCGGGTTGTCATTTTCATTGAGTGGTATTTTATGGCATAAGATCAGTATGAGCAAAAAAAATCAAGACAATCATATCAGGCTGGGAAGTAGGGCCAGTCCTTTGGCAAGGCGACAGTCTGAAATGGTTGCTCACTATATCCGCCATTATTTTCCAAATGTGACAATTTCATTTCATGTCTACACTACCTCAGGGGATAAACTCAAAGATGTTCCGCTGCATAGCTTTGGTGGCAAGGGATTGTTCTGCAAAGAAGTAGACCAAGCTTGTATCAATAATGAAATAGATGTGGCTGTGCATTCAGCAAAAGAATATGAGTGTTCATTGTCCAGACGGTCTTGTTTTGGCAGCGACGCTACCTCGAGAGAGTGCCGGGGATGTTTTGATTTCTCAAAACAATGCGACCCTTGATCAATTGCCCCATGGCGCTCTGGTTGGAACGTGCTCTTTAAGACGTCATGCTCTTTTAAAACATTTGCGGCCAGATTTGAAAATAGGTCACTTAAGGGGAAACGTCCAAACACGGTTAAATAAAATTTTATCTGGAGCTTTTGATGCAACGGTTTTGGCAGCTGCGGGTTTAAGGCGTTTGGGTTATGGAGAGGACTTTGGTTTTAGGCTTGATCAAGAAGTGTTTATTCCATCAGCGGGACAGGGCGTGATTGCGCTTGTGATGAAACCTGATAGCCCGGTTGTTTCTATGGTGCGTGATGTCAATCATGTCCAGACATGGCAATGCTTTAAAGCTGAACAATTTGTATTGAAACTTCTGGGCGCGAGTTGCCAAATGCCCGTTGGCGCATATGCGCGTCTTGATGGCTCAACGTTGTCCCTTAAGGCGATGATGGCAAATGAAACGTTAAGCCACACTGTTTTTGCTGATAACAGTGGTATAGACTTTGAAGGTGTGGCTGAGAAAACAGCGCATGATTTACGCGCAAAACTCAAAAACACATGACTTTGCTTTTAACGCGCCCCCATGGTGACAATGAAAAAGTGTCAACTTTTCTTTCTCATTATGGAATTGAGACACTGACTTGTCCGTTGTTAAACGTCTTTTCAAAACCTATTGCGGATGAGGACTATCAAAAGTATATAGCTTCTGCCGATTGCCTTATTATAACGAGCAAAAATGCGATCAAATCTCTTAAGGAGCTCCCATGCGTGCGCGCTATTTTTGTTGTCGGCGATAGGCTTGCTGAGAAAATAGTTAGGATTTATCCTGGCATTAGCGTGCACGTTGCTCAAACTGCGTTAAGCCTTCTAGAAATTATTTTGGCGAGTTCAAAACAAGGGCGTTACGTTTTTGTCTCTGGAAATAAAGTAACTCTCGATTTTTCTACTCATCTTAAAAGAAAAGGGGTTCAGTGTAGTAGAGTGATTGCTTATCAGACTCTTCCCAGGGAAGATGCCAATCAGGATCTTATTAACATGATACAATCAGGCTCTATCAGAAGTGTCGCTTTTTTTTCAAAATATTCAGCTCAAACATATGTTCGAATCATTGAGCGTCAAAATCTTAGAAAATACTGTCATTCTCACAAATTATTCATGCTTAGTAAAAACATAAGTGAGGTATTTAAAAATCTCCCTGTTCATGAATTTCACATTGCTCCTCAGCCAACTATAAAAAGCCTTTGTTCAATGATGGTAGAAGTGCTACAAAAGAAGTAAGTATTTTTTTATCGTAAATGTCTAACCAACCAAAAAGTAAAACTCTTTTTCATTTTATAACTATCCGCATAGTTGTGCCTTTGGTGCTGTTTTTAGCGGCGGTTATCGCTGTTTATTACTTTGCTTTTTATCAAAATAGACATGAAGACCAACAGACGATGAACTCTGAAGCAACTGAATTGTTGAACGATGCATCCTTAGCTCAAAGTGGGGAGGAGCCTTCCCACCCTCAATTGTTGCCGAAACAAGAAAACCAGCCTATTTATAACACTGAAAAAGCGACTGTTTACAAAGAGAGTGAACAATTGCCGCAGGCACACCCTGATAAAAGTGCAATGCGTGAAAAAGAGCACGATTTAAAGCTATGCATTTTATTCTCTGACTTTATTGTCAGAGCAAGAACTGGGCTTTCTTATGAATCAGCCCTGTTTCATTTACACGAGGCCTTGAGAGATGAGAGATTGAAAGACCAACTCAAAAGACTGTCCCCTTATGCAGAGCAAGGTATTGGCGTGTGGTCTGTTATATTAACTGATTTAGATAAAATTGTTGATAAAGGCGTTCATAGTCGCGCGCGACAATCAGATCCTTGGATTATTAAATTCATTAAAAGCTTTGTTCATGTTCGTAAAAAATCTGAGCTAACACCTTTGCTGAAAGAAGCAATCGCCCAACATGATTGGCCCGAAGCCTACCGTTTGACGGATGAATTGATTGATCAAGGGTTTAAGCTTAGACGGTGGAGAAGGCGATTAAAAAACTATGTGCAAGGTCATGTTTTATTAAATTCTTTCTTCTTAACTTATCAATCGAGTTCTTTATATTCACAGTCTTTGAACGCGCACAGTGATCCTGAGGGAGGCAAATGATCTACTTTGTTTGGGTTATTAAACTTCTTATAATTTTTGCGGCAATTGCTTGGGCTTCTTATGTCCCCGGAGAAATTACCCTCGATTGGCAAGATTATATTATTAAATTTTCATTGAGAACCTATGTTGGCTTTACAGTTACACTGCTTATTCTTTTGCTCACCCTGTATGATGCATATAAAGATTTGTATAATCGCATTCGTACCAAGCTTGAACGCAAGACCTATTTAAAGCTTGTTAAGTTTCATGAAAAACTCATACAAGGATTTATCGATCTTGAACTTCATAATGTTAAACTCGTTGATCAAGAGAGAAAATTTTTAAGCTCAAAATATCCGGATAATCTGCTTGCGCTATATTACCAATATCGTGTTGCTGTGACGCGGGATGAAAAAGATAAGCTTGAAGATTTAATTGCAAAACTTCAACTGAATCCAATACTAAAACCCTTGGCCTTAAAGATCCAAATTCGAGCTGCTGTTGCAATGGGCAACGATACATTGGCGTTTAAGTTAACCGAGGAAGCTTTAAAAACATCTCCTTCAGCATGGTTCTATAAGTCAGCTGTTTTTTTATGTATCAGCACCAAAAAGTACCAAGAAGGGCTTGAGTATCTTCGTGAGGGTGGTAGCTTATATAGCTTGGACACAGCTTATGAAAATTATCTCTTTTCGATGATTTGGTATCAATATGCAAAACATCTTGGTCCTGAGAATGAAAATTATATGGCCTATCTTCAAAAGGCGCACGAGCATAATCTATCTAATCCACAACCTTCTCTCAGTCTTGCTTCTTTTTACGTTGATAAAAATCAGTCTGATCGTGCTAAGAAAGTATTGATCGAGACATGGAAAAACAACGCCCACTCTTTTTCTATTGCCAATATGTATGCTGAGCTTGGCGCAACACAGGTTGAACAAGCCCAGCAAGCGCGAGAATTGGTTAAAGTAACCCCTGAGGCACCGATTGCACAACTGGTTTTGGTTCTAAAATATATCCAAGCTAAGTTGTGGGGTGAAGCGCAGCGCGAGCTTGATGACTTTTCTCAAAAATATCATGAGTCTCATCAGCCAGAGATCGACTATTTGACTGCTCTTTTGGTTCATGATGAGCAGGGTGAAAATGAGAAAGCTTATGAAATTTTAAATAAACTTTTACAACAGAGACTGCGGCGTAAGTGGTCTTGTAAATTTTGTGGACATCAAGCAGAATCTTGGCAGCCTTTCTGTGAATCATGTAATAAATTTGATCACCTGGAATATGCTGAGGTTTCACAGAACCCACTTTTATTGCCTTTCATTCCTTAGGATTCGAGACTACTTAAAAACTCTTTCTCTTTGACGCGCTGTAAAGCCAGAGAGCTTTCCTTGTGGATGTTCGCGTTCTTTTTGGATTGCAGAAGAGAGTATGACTTGTTGTCCCCCTCAAATTTTAGTCGCACCCCCTGGGGCCTCAGGAACTGCTCTCGTGGAGCATTCACTTATCTCGTTGGTTTGAAATGGGCAAAAAGCCATTCATGCGTAGATGTTTTTAAATATGAGGGTATACTGGGAGGCAGTACAGAACCAGCATTTCAAATGTAAGGACAATGATGGTGCCCGCTGCCGGACTCGAACCGGCACGGCCGCAGTGGCCGAGGGATTTTAAGTCCCTTGTGTCTACCAATTCCACCAAGCGGGCGACCAACGTCAAACTAGCCCAACAAGCCCACACTTGCAATAAAAATATGAGCTGGAAGTTCGTTTGAAATGCGGTATCATAAAGTTCTCTTTGCGTTCAATTTATATATGCTTAACCCAAGGTGAAACTGTGATTGGCAAAATTCAGAAGTTGATATCTCCTAATATCTATGGATCTCTTTTAATCATTGCATCGGGTTTGTTAGCGGCGCTTTCTAACAGTTTTATCCATGGTATGTCAGTTAAACTCTCTGTGTTTGAATTGGTTTTTCTGAAAACAGCTGTTGGACTTATGGTCTTATCCATCGTTTATATGCGCTCAATAACAATCATTACAAAAACAAGGATATTAAAATTTCATCTTATAAAATCTATCTTTGGTGTTTTGGGAAATTTTTTTTGGATAGGGGCTTTACTTTACTTGCCTTTGGCGCAATCAGCATCCTTATCGCTCACCAGTGCTCTTTTTACGTCACTAGGGGGGTGGCTTTTATATAAAGAGCGCTTTAGATGGCCTGTTTTTCTAAGCTTGGTTATTGGTTTTGTGGGAGTTTTGATTATCTTAAACCCGCTAAACACTCAAATTGATCACCTTATTTATATTGTTTTCCCACTTATTTCTGCGATGTTATTTTCGGGATCCTCACTTATTATTAAAACCATTTCAAAATCAGACTCTTCTCTGACAACTTTATTTTACCTTATGCTTTTTATGTGTCTATTCTCGGCGCCATTGGCCTTGTGGTATTGGCAGTGGCCAGAGCTTTCGGATACTCTACGGATTGTATTGGTGGGGTTGTTTTATATCTTAACGCAGATGGCTCTCATTGAAGCCTACACTAAGGCCGAGACGTCTTTCATTGCCCCCTTCAAATTTGCTCGGTTTCCTTTAAATATTTTTGCTGGGATGGTATTTTTTATGGAAATACCTATTTTTGAAACACTGTTTGGGGCACTTTTGATCCTTGTCTCTAATCTTTTACTCATCCGTTTTGATAGACCGAGAAAAAAAGCGAAGATGGGTTAAAATTACAAGGGAAGCCCAAGGGTTTTTTTAACATTTTTTAGGGTTTTTTCTGCAATGGAATTGGCTTTTTCCTGCCCTTGCCTCAAAACATCTAACACGTAATCGGATTGATTGGTCAGTTGCAGATAGCGCTTCCGAATGGGATCGAGGTGATCAATGCATATTTCAGCAAGATCTTTTTTGAAAAGGGCAAAACCTTTATTTTGATAATTGTCACAAATATTTTCCGAGGAGTCGCCAGACAAAACGCTGTATATTTGAATCAGGTTTTTGATATCCGGGCGTTCAGATAAATCTTCATCACGCGCCGGAAAATCACCGCTGTCTGTTTTGGACTTTTTAAACTTTTCTACAATCATCTCCGGTGTATCAAAGATGCCAATGCGGCTCATGTCTGATGGATCTGACTTGCTCATCTTTTTAGTTCCATCTCGTAAACTCATGATACGACAGCCAGTATTTTGAATGAGAGGTTTAGGGATGGTAAAAAGATCTTGGTTGAATCGTTGATTCAGGGCGATCGCTAGATCACGTGTTACTTCTATGTGTTGCTTTTGATCATCACCAACAGGAACATGCGTTGTTTGATAAAGTAAAATATCAGCTGCCATCAAAACAGGATAAGAGTAAAGACCCAAAACCGCTTTATCTTTGTTTTTACCAGATTTTTCTTTAAATTGTGTCATGCGATTAAGCCAGCCCATGGGGGTATAGCAGCTGAGAAGCCACATCAGTTCACTATGAGCAGGAACCTGGCTTTGGATAAAAATAGAGGATGTTTTAGGGTCAATCCCCGCCGCAAGGTATAAAGCCGCTCCTGAGAAGATGCTATCATTCAAGCTTTTTGGGTCAGGTTGCGTTGTAAGGGCGTGTAGGCTTACTAGACAAAATAAACATTCATTTCCATCCTGAAGAGGGACCCAGTTTTTAATAGCACCTAAATAATTTCCAAGGTGCATGTTGCCAGTGGGTTGTATGCCAGAGATAATTTTTTTCATGAATTTTATGTAACAAATTTTTATAAGGTTATCCAGGACTATAAATCTGTATTGATCTTTATGCAAGATTGAGTATAGTGCAACTAATGGTGCGCCCCTGTGGCGGAATTGGTAGACGTGGCAGACTCAAAATCTGCTGTCCTTCGGGCGTGGGAGTTCGAGTCTCCCTGGGGGCACCAAAAAATTATTTATCCCAGCTATTTCTCAGATACTTGTATTAATTATTCGCTCAATATACACTGTGTATAGACAGGGAGTTAATGATGCTGCGTTCATTTGTTTTATTTTTTGTTATTATTACTCAGTCTGGGGCGGCTCAAGCTGAAAAAACACACCGATTCCGGTCAAAAGTAGGCCCCTCAAGCGCCTCTTCTAAGAAGTCTGATTTTAAAAGTTTAGAAAAACCTGCTGACGACTATGACAGAAAGACATCTTCAAGTTTCAGCTCAATATCTTCACCTAATTTAATTAAAAATGATGACTGTTTAAGTCGAGGAAAAAAGTTTCAATCTATGAAAGATCTAGAAAATCATTTTTTTTCAGGCAAAACAAAAATGGAAATATTTCAATACTGCTACGATTTGATCAAAAAAGATTGTAACAAAATAGCTGCACTTGTTGATATCCATCAAAAAAAATTTCTAAAGGGATTATCAAAGAAAAAAAATGGTGATGCCCTCTATAATTTGAGACATCATTTTATTAGACTCGCTATCTTTGTTCCAAGTACCTATCGTATGGAAATCATGATGCACCTTGTTCGCCTACCAGCCAAAAAAGCAGATAAAATTGCCCTTGCGGCTTTTAATATGTCACAGGGCAGTTGCCGTTCAGACATTATTATTGAGAAAATTAAGTGAAATGCTTTCCAAAGATTTGAAAGAGCCGGTGTCCATAGGAAAGTTACAGGCGAATCCCCTTTATCAATCATCTAGGGATTAATAACTAAAACGGAGGTAATAAAGATGAATAATCAATGCTCTTGCAAAAACTGTTCGTGCACAACTTGTGGATGCACTAAAAATTCTTGTCAGTGCCAAGGATCAAATTGTGGATGTGACTGCTGTTAGAAGCTAAACTACTGAGCAGTTTTTTTTAATCGTCATCCCCCATTTTAAGGGCAGCAATAAAAGCGCTCTGTGGCACTTCAACATTGCCAATGTTGCGCATCCGCTTTTTCCCTTTTTTCTGCTTATCGAGCAGCTTTCGTTTACGGGATACATCGCCGCCATAACATTTAGCTGTTACATCCTTGCGCATGGCTGAAACGGTTTCTCTTGCGATGATTTTACCCCCAATGGCTGCTTGAATAGCAATTTTGAAAAGTTGCCTGGGAATGAGTGCTCTTAAGCGTGTGCAAAGAAGGCGTCCACGATACTCAGCTTGGCTTCGATGCACAATTAGTGAGAGGGAATCAACAGGTTCGCTGTTGATCATAATAGAAACTTTAACTAAATCACTGCGCCGATAATTTTCGATTTGATAGTCAAAACTGGCATATCCGCGAGTAATTGATTTGAGGCGGTCATAGAAATCAAAAACAATCTCATTGAGAGGGAGTTTATAAACAACCATGGCACGATTGCCGACGTAGGTAAGTTGCGTTTGTTCACCGCGCCGTTCTGTGCACAGGGCTAAAACAGGCCCTAAAAACTCATCTGGAACCATAATGGTTGCTTCAATCCAAGGCTCTTCAAGATAATCAATTTTCATGATATCTGGAAAATCAGCAGGATTGTGCAGCTCAATGTTTTGGCCATTCCGTAAATAAATCCTATAGACCACGCTAGGAGCTGTGGTGACGAGGTCTAAATCAAATTCACGCTCGAGACGTTCTTGAACAATTTCCAGGTGTAACAGTCCTAGAAATCCACAACGAAACCCAAAACCAAGAGCTGCGGAAGATTCAGGCTCAAAATAAAAGCTGGCATCATTCAGGCGTAGTTTTGCTAGAGCGTTCTTTAAATCATCGAATTGGGCAGCGTCGGATGGAAAGAGCCCGCAGAAGACAACAGGAATGCTTGGCTTGAAACCAGGCAACGCTTTATCAATCGGATGCTGAATGTCAAAAATTGTATCCCCAATTTGGCAATCAGCGACTTGTTTAATGCTAGCATTTAAAAAGCCAATTTCACCAGGTTTGAGTTCTGACATCTCAACTTTTTTGGGCGTAAAAACGCCAACACCCTCTACTTGATATTCGCCGCGTGTTGCCATCATTTTAATACGTTGCCCTTTGGCAAGCGTGCCAGCAAAAATACGTACAAGAGTAATAACGCCAAGATATGTATCATACCAGCTATCTATTAAAAGGGCCTGAAGAGGGGCTTTTGGATCAGCTGCTTTGGGCGCCGGTAGGCGTGTGACAATTGCTTCTAAAACATCTGTGATACCCAGACCCGTTTTTGCTGAAATTTCAATACTATCACTGGTATCAATCCCAATGACATCCTCAATTTGCTGTTTAACCCGATCTGGTTCCGCGGCGGGCAAATCAATCTTATTTAAAACAGGAATGATTTCATGGTTATGCTCAATGGCTTGATAGACGTTGGCAAGAGTCTGCGCTTCAACACCTTGACTAGCATCCACCACTAGGAGAGACCCCTCACACGAAGAGAGGCAGCGACTGACTTCGTAAGAAAAATCAACATGTCCAGGCGTATCCATAAGGTTCAGGGTATAGGTGTGACCATCTTTAGCTTTGTACTTTAGGCACACCGTTTGTGCTTTAATAGTGATGCCCCGTTCCCGTTCAATATCCATGGAATCAAGGACTTGGTCCTTCAGTTCCCTGATTGTGAGCCCCTCACAGGCTTGAATAAGACGATCAGCTAAGGTTGATTTACCATGATCAATATGGGCAATGATGGCAAAGTTACGAATGTAATCTGGTGAATAAGGTGTTGTCATAGTCTAAATTCAACTCCTTGAATGGCTGTTGTTAAAGCAATGGCTTTGTCATATAGATGGAGGATTTCTTTTTCGTTCAGTGTGTGAGTAATGGGTTGAACGGTTAGCCGAAAGGTTATGGACATTTTACCTTCTGGAACGCTCTTCCCCTCATATATATCAAACAAAGATACGTCTTTGATGAGTTTTGGATCTGCTTTCGCCATAGCCAATGCAAGCGGGCCCAACTCAACGGTTTTATCAACCAAAAATGAAAAGTCACGGCTGAAAGATTGAAATTTAGAGATGTTTGCTGGTCCTTTATTGACTGTCTTTTCTTTAAACGTTGGCAGGGCGTCTAGATTTAGTTCAAATGCATATGCAGGCTGTGAGAGGTTGAAGTGTTTGAGTGTTTGTGGATGGATTTCACCAAAATGTCCAAGGCATATTTTGGGGCCAAGCATGAGGAGGGCTGAGCGACCTGGATGATACCAACAGGGAAGGTCATTGGTAGAAAGTTGAATTTTAGTCGTAGTGAGGCCGAGAACATTAAGACATGAAAATGCATCTTCTTTCACGCTGTAAACATCAGCTTTTACTGAGGCTTGACGCCAATCCATAGGAGAGGCTGAACCAAAGCGTATGCCTGCGATATGAAGAGGTTGATCTTCAGGCTTGAGACCATGATAAACATGACCAGACTCAAAAACGTTCATACGTTGATGACCTTTATTGAGATTTTTTTCCAGAGCATTAAGCATTTGACAGAGAAGAGAGGGTCGCATCCATTCCAAATCTGCGCTGATGGGGTTTTTAATCTTTAACTGCGGGTTGTTTTGGTCAAATAGCTTCGCAACAGGTCCTGGGATCATGGACCATGAAACTGTTTCATCAAAGCCGCGGGTTGGTAGAAAATGGGTGAGCTGAAAGTATTTTTGTTGTTGAATGTTCAAGCTTGGAGCTTGGCTCACAGAAGGAAGGGGAGCTTTTTCGATTTTCTCATAACCATAAATGCGAGCGATCTCTTCTATTAAATCTTCTTCAATGCGTATATCTGGACGCCAAGAGGGAGGTTGAACTATTAATTTTTCACCCTTGCCATCAGTCTTAACTTCCATTCCTAACTTTTTAAGAATGGCGGTGCTGGTTTTGAGATCAATAGAAATTCCAAGCCGCTTTGAAATACTGGAGGGGGCTAATGATATTTGATCCGCGTCTTTTGGGGGCGTGCCAACAGCGATTATTTCACTGACTTCCCCACCACAATGCTGTCGAATGAGGTGTGTTAAGTAGGTCATTCCGAAAGCACACCCGTGGGTGTCTAGCCCTCGCTCCATGCGTGTGCGACAGTCAGTATGAATATGATGGCGCTGCCCCATCTTTGCAACCTCAGTCGGATCAAAGTAGGCCACTTCCAAGAAAATGCGTTGAGTGGTGTTGCTACATCCCGTATTCTCACCGCCAATAATACCTGGAAGAGCTATGCTTTTTTGATCGTCAGCAAGCACAAAATCTTCTTCTGAAAGCGTATATTGTGTGTGATTTAAGGCTGTAAATCGCTCTGATTTTTCTGCATGCCGGATAGATATGGGACCTGATATCGTTTCAGCATCATAAGCATGAGCAGGGCGGCCAATATCATGGGTTATAAAGTTTGTGAAATCAACGACAGCTGAGATGGGCTCAATATCAATGGCCCGCAAAAGGCGTTGAATCTCTGGGGGAGATTCCTTGTTTTTAATGCCAGAAATTTCACGACCAAGATAGTGTGGGCAAATAGAATGATGAATACTGACTTTGATTTGACTTTGAAAAGAGCCTTTGACTTCCGGCATCTCCAAAGGCTTAAGAGTTCCAAGCCCTTTGACAGCGAGGTCTCTTGCAATCCCCCGCACGCTAAAACAATCGGCTCTGTTGGGGGTGATGGCAACATCAATAATGGGATCGTCTAGATTCAGATGCTGGGCTAATGGTGTGCCAGGAATTGAGGTATTTTCTAATTCTAAAATTCCCTCGGCGCGATCCCGACTTAACCCCAGTTCATCAGCTGAGCAAAGCATCCCATGACTTTCAACGCCTCTGATTTTACCTGCTTGAATTTTCATTTGGTTGGCTGGTACAATGGCATTTGGTAAGGCAAGGGCGACCTTGAGCCCACTACAGGCGTTGCGGGCACCACAGACAATTTGCTGCGTTTTACTTCCATCATTCACTGTGCATACTTGCAGCCGATCAGCATCAGGGTGTGGGTATGCTTCAATAATTTCAGCAACAACAAATTTATCCAATGCTTCTGAAGGATTTATGCAGGATTCAACTTCAAGTCCAATGGACGTGAGGGCCTCTAAAATTTCTTCAAGTGTATGATTGGTTTCAAGGTGTTTTTTTAACCAGGTCAGGGTGAATTTCATCGGCCAATTCCTCCTTGCAATCGGTTAAGTATTCCGGGGGTTTCATAGGATTTGAAACCATAATGATTAATCCATTCTTGATCACCTTCAAAAAAGGTTCTGAGATCTGAAATGCCATACTTCAACATCGTGATCCGCTCGAGACCCATGCCAAAGGCAAAGCCCTGATATTGTTTCGGATCAATGCCACAATTTTTAAGAACTTGTGGATGCACCATACCGCAACCAAGAATCTCAAGCCACCCTTGACCTTCGCCGATGGTAAAAGTTTCTCCTTCACGATGGCACCCAATATCTACTTCAGCTGAAGGCTCGGTGAAAGGGAAATAGCTTGGCCGAAAGCGAATGGGTAAGTTTTTAACGCCAAAAAAGCTGGTCAAAAATGCCTCTAAACAGCCTTTTAAATGACCCATATGAATTTCTTTATCGATATAGAGCCCTTCAACTTGGTGAAACATAGGCGTGTGTGTTTGGTCGGAGTCTGCACGGAACGTGCGTCCAGGTACGATGATTTGTATGGGAGGCTCTTGGTGGAGCATGGTTCTAATTTGCACAGGAGAGGTTTGCGTGCGGAGAACCATTTTTTCACTTTGGTCCGTGTCCGGCATATAGAATGTGTCTTGATCTTGCCGTGCGGGATGTTCGGGAGGGATATTCAAATAATCAAAGTTGTAATCGTCACGCTCTATCTCGGGGCCTGTTTCAAGCTTAAATCCCATTTGGCCAAAAATAGCAATCACCTCTTGAATGGTTTGTGTGAGGGGATGAATTTTTCCATTTGTTGAAGGTTGAACTGGCCTGGTCAGATCTATTTTCTCTGAAACAAGTCTGTGTTCGAGATCTTGCTTTTCAAGCTTGTCTTTTTGTGTCTGAAGTTGATCGGAAACTTGTTTTTTGATGATGTTAAGGCGTTGCCCTTGATCTTTTTTTTCTTCAATAGAAAGCTTGTATAAAGCTTTTAATTCCTGAGTGAGGATCCCATTTTTCCCTAACAGTTCAATACGTTTTGCTTCAAGATCGTTGAGGTCAGCAATAAGGTCGATGGACTGTAATTGAGCGTTAAGATCAAACGAGGTCATAGCATGGTTTCTTTAAAAAAATAAGGTTTCAAGTTACGTCCTGAAACCTTATCAAATTTATATAAAAGTGTTGATGTTTATTTTAAGGCTTCTTGGGCTTTTTTTACAACAGCGGCAAAAGATTGGGGAGCCTCAACAGCCATATCTGCTAAAACCTTGCGATCCATTTCAATGTTTGCCTTCAGCATGCCATTGATCAGCCTTGAATAGCTCAAACCATGTAGACGGGCTGCTGCGTTGATTCTTTGAATCCATAACGCCCGGAATTGTCTTTTACGATTACGACGGTCTCTGTAGGCATACTGCAAGTTTTTTTCAACGCGCTGAATGGCGATTCTAAAACAATTTTTAGCACGGCCTCTTGACCCTTTGGCTTGTTTGATAATTTTTTTATGACGAGCGTGTGTTGTGACACCGCGTTTAACTCTGGCCATGATACTCTCCTTTTATCGATTGTATGGTGCGTATTTTTTGACGATATTTGCGTCGCACTTTTTCATGATGGTTGTTCCACGCGCTTTACGAAGCATACTGTTTGATCGTTTGCGCATGTTGTGGCGCTTTCCGGCTTGGCCACACTTGATTCTGCCAGATGCAGTGAAACGGAAGCGTTTTTTAACGCCGCCTTTAGTTTTGAGTTTGGACATTTTTTCCTCTTAAATTTAAAGTTTATAATCATATTTCAAGCAACGAGGCAGTCCATGAGAGCCAGCTACTTTGTCACTTGTATAAAGCCTCGCCTTAAAAATGGCAAGAGGAAACTATGGGATTCCGACATTGTTTAATATTTTCTGGCTTGCAAAGATGTTTTTTGTTTAAAATAGAAAACATCAGGGAGATATCATATGAAATTTTTGAGTTTATTTTTTTTAGTCGCTAGCTTTTCGTTCGCCATTGGCAAAGATTTAAGTTTAAGTCCGTAAGTCGAGAAAGTCCTTAAACAGCATTTAAATAAAGCCTTTGGAACCCCTGAGTATAAATTGATCGGTGATCTCTCTGCAGGCGGGTCTGGCGCAAGTTTGAAAATTATTGCAGTCAATGGAAAAAACTATGTACTTAGAACGATCAGCACCAAAAGGACGAAGATTCAAGTTCAGTCAGAGTTTGTTGCGACAGAAATCTCTTCTACACTTAATATAGGTCCTAAAATATATTTTTATGACTTGGCTCATAGATTTTTGCTGACAGATTACCTAACTCCCCTTAAAGGTCAGACTCCTGATTACCCAGGGAGAGTCGTTAATGATATGTCCCAATATCTTTCCAAACTTAATCAAATAAATATTAACTCAAACGATCAGTCGTTTAGGAATGTTATTAAAATTTTTCAATCCTGGAACTTAGATAAATGTCCTAAAAAAATAAAAAAAGCCCTTGAAAAAATATTATCTAAAGTTTTAGACAGTTATGAACTGTTTCAAGATTTTTCACCAATGCTCGCCCATAATGATTTGCATTTTGGCAATATTCTCGTTGGTAAAGAGAGAGCTTATATTATCTCTTGGGAAGAGTTCTATATTTCTAATGCTCCTTTTGAATTGGCCGCAACAATTTATCGGGTCGTGGCAGATGAGTCGTTAAAAGAGTCCCTTATGCAAAAGTTTTACAACAGAGTTCCTACAAAGATAGACCATGCTAAATTTAGGGTTGGATCCATCATTTACTTGTTCATGCAAGCGGTTAAAGACTTATCTACTTTAGATGAAAAAGATCGATTTGGTATTACATATAATGAATATAAAGCTTTACCAGAGCCAACGATATATTTGAAAAAAATATTAGGTAAAAATGAGGAAATTACGCTTGAAACTAAGAAAGTATATTTTTGGTCAATGATGAAAAAAGTTGATAGTTTAGTATCTGAGCGCGGATTTCATGATGATTTTAAATTGATTAACAAATCGGAAAAACGCGAGCCAAAGGCATTCAAGAGGACGGTTTTAGAGAGATTCAAAGAAAGTTAGGTTTTTTTAGCTTTCTTTTTTAAAACTTTTTTCACAAGTCGATTCAGGCGTTCCACAATGATGACGTAACCACTGTTTCCCAAAATATTACAGCCAGTGCCCCAGGGTTCGATAAATACTGAAATCGCTGTGATAAGTCCGATCATTTCAGGCGTGAAGCCAAAAGTTTTTTGCAGGTAAGGCACAATAATAATAACACTGCCGCCAGCAACAGAAACAGCACCAAATTGAGCGAGGGTGAGGATGCCAGCAAAAACAACAAAAGTGCTAAAGTCAGGGAGGGAGCCATTTGTAAAATAGTAGATGCATAAAGAGAGAATTGTCAGACCAATGGCATCCCCAACAGCATGGCAATTAACAGTTGTTGGAATGGTTAAATCAGCAATCTTAAAATTTTTAGTATTTTCGTAAGCAACCTGGAGTGTGACAGGCAGAGTAACCATGCTTGAGATCGATGAAAACCCGGTGATAAAAGCCGGCATGGCATTTTTAAACGCTCGTAGAGCACGATTGATAAACCCAGCGCTTCCGATCAGGAAATAGCCAAAAATATAAATAATTTGGGCGGCAATCATACAAAGGAAGAGACCTTTAAACGAATGGAAGAGCGCGCCAAAATCACCATCATGGGCAATTTTCATCAGGAACCCAAGGATATAGAGAGGCAGAATCGGGGTAAAAAGTTTGGCAAAAAAGAAGTCGCTGGCGTACTGATACTTTGCGAAAAATTTGGCAACTTTTTGGCTGGGGCGATGGCTTTGGATGATCCCTGCAATGGCTCCAAGGACCAGGGATAATTCAACGGGAATCGAAGGAAGTGATAAATTGATGTATGAAAATATCTGCTCCTGATCAAGAGCGATGGTATAGGGCTTGATCGTGATATAAGACGTAATGAGCTGCACAACGCCATAGCCATAAATAATCGCTGCAAATGTTGAAATAGCAACACCAAAGAGGATCAAGATGATTAGCAAGGCTCCTTGATCTTTTAAATCAGATAAACTGTTAAATATATAAGGCAGAACCAGAAAGGGAAGAAGAAAGATAAGGATGTTTTTCAAAACGGTACTTACCGTATACAAAACGCTTTTAACTTCTATTGAGAGATGATGCCAAAAAAAGAACGTGCCCAGAACAATTAAGGCAAGGCTTACAAGCATCCAGTATTGGCGCAACGGTGATTCTTTTGAGAGCACTCTTTTTATTTTTGCCATGACGTTAGTTATAGAGTTCTGTAAATCTTAGTGCAACTTGTTTTGTATGAGTTTCTTTGATAAATTGAAATTTGCAATAATTGTAGGGCTGGAATATTATGAAAACTCTTCCTAAAATAAAAAATTTAATCGCCGATTCTTTTTTAAGCCTTAGAAAAAACTTTTTGTGGTTTTTTCTGCTAGCGTTTCTTTTCAGTGCATTCCGATCTTTGAACGTCAGTCAACTCGTCCCATATGGATTGGGTTTTGAATTTTTGTTTGTAATTACTTGGAGTTTAATATTTACGGTTTTTGTGTGCAAGTCTATGGAAGGTAGGCCCAATAAGGACATAGGAATATCAGAAATGTTTAGAAAAGGGCTGATGCCAACGTTAAAATTTTCTGCGTTGACTCTAGTGCTGTTTGCATTGTTTTTAATACCGCTCATTTTTTTGATTGTTTCGTGTGTATCTCAGTATGAAAGCCCTTTTTATGGAACTTTGCTATGCCATAATGTGAGCAAGGCCATCGACTTTCTGTTGTTTTCTTTTTTAGATTTTAATTCCTTGGCCGCGAAGATCTTTTTTTATGGGTTTAAGCCAATTTTAGATGTCGTTGAGTTACTTTTTGATCAACAGCAATGGCCATTCTTAGTGGTGGCGTTATTGTTCGCATTGATTTTTTATTATTATTATCTCCGGCTTGTGCTTTCAGTCATCGCTGGTTGTTTTGGAGACCGGTCAACTATTGAACGGTCATGGAGCCTGAGCCAGGGAAGGGTTTGGTATTTGGCCAAGGTCTTCCTTTCGGTTGCTTTCATTATGAGTCTGATTGCTTTTATTGCACATTTGATTACTACCCCTGCGCTTGGATATCACGCGCCTGAGCAATTTAAGTATGACGCGAGAACTCCAGCTTTTTATCACAAAGAAGCTTCTATTAACCCTTTAGAGGACCCGTTAAAGACATATAGCCATTTAACGGCAAATCAAATCTTAATGGCGAAAATAACGCCAAAAGAAATACCAGAAGATCAGCGCTTTAATTTTGAAGGTGGCATTATTGGTATGATTATGAATTTATTCATATGTATTGGCTATTATCTCTTAACCTCCTGTCTTGCGCGGGTATATCTTCATGTTTGTTCTGAAGATTAACGGATAAGAAGGTAGCTTAAAACAGTATTCAGTTTTTTTAGTCCAAGTGCTGTTGTTTTTAAAAAGCCATCCGTTTTTTCTAGGAGACCTTCGCTATAGAGATGCGTCTTTTTTGGGGGGCCAACGTATTCCCAAAAGTCGCATGCTATTACCTGATTGAGTTTTGCGGTTGAAATGCCAGAAGTTAAGCGCAATCCCATTAGCAACATTTCTTCGAGTAGTTCTTCTCGGGTTAGTTGATCTTGGTGGGTGAGGGCGCATCCCTTGGATTTTATAAGTTCTAACCATTTTTCTGGTGAGCGATGTGCTCTGGTAGCTACTTTGAAATTATTTTTTGTGTATCGGCCATGAGCGCCTGGCCCGATGCCGAGGTAGTCTTCTGAACGCCAATAAGCCATGTTATGCTGACAAGCCTTGTTGGGTTTAGAAAAATTTGACACTTCATACTGTTCGTATCCAGTTGATTTAAGTGTATCAATGGTTTCATCAAAAAATTTCTCAGAGGCTAGCGAGCCTGGCATTTTGAACTTTCCAAGCCGTTCATACGATTGAAAAGGTGTTTGAGGTTCAATGGTCAGCTGATACAGCGATAAGTGAGGCGGTTGAAAAGATAGCAACTCCTTTAATTCTTTTTGCCACTCCTCGGGCGTATGTTTTGGATGGGCGTAGATAAAATCTAAGGAATGTGTTTCAAATATTTTTTGTGCCATTTCAATGGCTTTAAGAGCTTCTTGTTTGGAATGAGCTCGGCCAAGAAATTTAAGTGTTTCAGGTATAAGGGATTGAATGCCCAACGAAATGCGATTAATACCAGCCGCTTGAAAGCTTTGGAATTTATTGATTTCAGAAGAGTGTGGATTAGCTTCCATCGTGATTTCAACGGTGGAGGCGACAGGCCAAATTTTATGAATATGGGTAACAACCTCTTCGATGATTGAAGGCGGCATGAGAGACGGTGTCCCCCCGCCAAAAAAGATGCTTTGAACCTGATGATTGGTTGCAAATTGACTTTGGTTTCTGAGATCGGTGTAATAAGCCTGTGACCAGGACTGAGGATCTATTTGCTCACGGACATGGCTGTTAAAATCACAATAAGGACATTTAGAGACACAAAATGGCCAATGAATGTAAATGGCAAGAGGCTTTTGAGTGGTTGGCACGGAGGCGTTACATGCTAGTCTTGAGCAAAAGATCAGTTTGCTTAAGTGCTAGTTTTTTTGTGCCATCTTGAGCAAGCTTAAGCAGTTGATTGAATTCCTCTGGTGTAAAGGCATCTTTCTCAGCAGTGGCTTGAATCTCAACAAGTTTACCCTGACCCGTAATGATGAAATTAGCATCTGTTTCAGCGTTTGAATCTTCTTCATAATCAAGATCAAGAAGGGGGGTTCCCTGAACGATCCCACAAGATATAGCAGAAATGCTATCCTTTAAGGGTAGGGCTGGGATTTTCTTTTCAGCAACAAGCTTTTGACACGCTAGATTCAATGCAATGTAAGCACCTGTAATGGCTGCTGTTCTCGTTCCGCCATCGGCTTGAAGAACATCACAATCAATTTTTAGGGTGCGTTCTCCCAGTGCTTTTTGATCAACGATGGCGCGCAAAGAGCGGCCAATGAGGCGTTGAATCTCTTGCGTTCGACCGACTTGTTTGCCCTTGACGGCTTCACGATCGACACGGCTATGGGTGGCGCGGGGAAGCATGCCATACTCAGCGGTTACCCATCCTATGCCTTGGCCCCTTAAAAAGGGGGGGACTTTTTCTTCAATACTAGCTGTGCATAGTACGTGGGTGTTGCCAAATTTTATAAGGCAGGATCCTTCGGCATGAAGAGAGTAATTTGGAATGAGGGAAATGGATCGGAGTTGATTAGGAGAACGATTAGAGCGCATGATTGAGAGATGCTTCATTGTTGTGATAGCTTGATATATCATTACTTATAGAGTAATATCAAGCATGGATGTATTTCATAAAAACAAACATTTAATAGGCACTTTAATCTGGCAATGGAACTGATTCTTAATAATCGTTCGCTAGAAATATTCAAAAGCGTTGTCGATGCATATCTAGATACCGGTGAGCCGATAGGATCAAAGGTTCTCTCAGAGCGTCTCGGCATGAATCTTTCTTCAGCTACCATTCGTAACATTATGGCCAACCTTGAAGAGGTTGGCTTGCTGTATGCGCCTCATGTATCTGCGGGGCGGTTGCCAACTGAAAAAGGGCTTCGTTTTTTTGTGCATGGCATGCTGGAGGTAGGGGATTTAGCGGCAAAAGAAAAGCGCTCTATCGAGGAGATGTGTGGCTCGAGCAACTTAGATGTTGAGGCTATGCTCGATCAGGCATGTCGAACGCTTTCGGGTCTCTCTGGATGTGCTGGATTAGTGATGGCGCCAAAACAAGACGCGATATTAAAGCATGTTGAATTTGTCTATTTGGACGTCAATCGAGTGTTGGCAGTTTTGGTGTCTGATCAGGGTGATATCGAAAATAGACTGCTAAACTTGCCTGCTGGTTTTCCTCCAGCAAAGCTTGTTGAAGCCTCTAATTTCTTAAATGCTCATTATGTTGGCCGCACTTTGTCGGAAATTCAAAAAGTCCTTTCAACAGATGTGGTGCATATTCGCAAGGAACTTGATACCGTTCTGCATGATTTAGTTGAGAAAGGATTGGCTAAGTGGGTAGAGACGTATGATAAGCCAACACTGATACTTTCTGGCCATAGCCACTTGCTCAACAATGTTGCAGATCAGACTCAGCTTGATAATATCAAGCGCCTTTTTGAAATATTTGAGCGCAGGACTGATATTTCAAGTTTATTGGATGCCTCTATGAGTGGAGAAGGAGTTCAAATTTTTATTGGGTCAGAAAACCAGCTTTTCGAGGACACCGGCTGCTCGATGATTGTTTCGCCTTACTTAGATGCATCCGGGCGCGTTTTTGGATCGTTGGGGGTTGTGGGACCAACACGGCTGAATTATGCACGGGTAATTCCAATGGTGGATTATACAGCAAAAATCATTGGGCGCTTGATTTCTAAGCGTTATAATACTAGATAGGAAAGAGTAATTCACAATAATATGAGAGACTATGACAGATCACAGCGAAACAGATAATATGATGGATACTGACCAGGCTAAAACCTCAGAGAACAGTGAGGAGCAAGTGAATCAAAATGATTCCAAGCAACAGCAAGAGGAATCTCCAAACGGTGATGATTCCCAAAAAAAGCTTGAGGAGATGAAAGATCAGCTCCTACGCACGATGGCTGAGTTTGAAAATTATAAAAAGCGCTCGGAGCGTGAGATCAGTGACATGGCTAAATATTCTGTAACGAATTTTGCCAAGGATATGCTGATAGTTTCAGATAATTTCAATCGCGCGTTGGATGCGATTCCGGCGCAAGAAAACCAGGATAATCCGCTCATCAAAAGCTTGGCTGAAGGCATTAAGATGACTGAAAACGAACTAGCTAAGGCTTTTAAGAAGCATGGCATTGAAAAAATTGACCCTTTGGATAAACCCTTCGATCACAATTATCATCAAGCGATTATGGAAGTTGAGGCAGAAGGTGCTGAATCTGGAAGTGTCGTTGAAGTGCTTCAATCAGGTTACAAAATTCATGACAGGCTCTTAAGGCCTGCGATGGTTAAAGTTGCAAAATAATAAAATCAGGAGATAAAAAGTATGGCTAATAAAGGAAAAGTAATTGGTATTGATTTAGGGACCACCAACTCATGTGTGGCGGTTATGGATGGTGATAAACCCCGCGTTATCGAAAACAGCGAGGGTCATCGTACAACCCCTTCTATGGTTGCCTTTACAAAAGATGGCGAGCGTTTGGTTGGCCAACCCGCTAAACGACAAGCGATCACCAACCCCGAAAATACAATTTTCGCTGTTAAGAGATTGATTGGGCGTCGTTTTGATGACCCACTTACAGAAAAAGATATTAAGCTTGTGCCTTACAAGATTGTCAAATCACCGAATGGTGATGCTTGGGTCGAAGCCCAGGGTGAGAAATACAGCCCAAGTCAAATTAGTGCATTCATTTTGCAAAAGATGAAAGAAACAGCAGAAAATTTCTTAGGAGAAAAAGTTGAGCAGGCCGTGATTACTGTACCAGCTTATTTCGATGACGCGCAGCGTCAAGCAACCAAAGATGCTGGTAAAATCGCTGGTTTGGAAGTGCTTCGCATTATTAACGAGCCTACAGCTGGTGCGCTTGCTTATGGGCTGGAGAAAAAAGGCAATGGTACGATTGTGATCTATGATCTTGGGGGCGGTACATTTGATGTATCAATTCTTGAGATTGGCGATGGTGTGTTTGAAGTTAAAGCAACCAATGGGGATACATTCCTTGGTGGTGAAGACTTTGACCAACGAATCATCGACTTCTTAGCTGATGAATTTAAAAAAGAGCAGGGGATTGATCTTCGTGGCGATCGTTTAGCATTGCAGCGTTTGAAGGAAGCGGCTGAGAAAGCGAAGATCGAACTCTCAACGGCGATGCAAACAGAAGTAAACTTGCCATTTATCACGGCAGATGCTTCTGGACCTAAGCATTTACAAGTTAAAATCACGCGCGCAAAACTCGAAGCCTTGGTGGAAGATCTCGTTCAACGGACATTGGAACCTTGTAAGAAAGCCATTGAAGATGCTGGCATCTCTGCTAGTGAAATTGATGATGTGATTCTTGTGGGTGGTCAAACGCGGATGCCGAAGATTTTTGAAACAGTGAAGTCTTTCTTTAACAAAGAACCGCATCGTGGTGTAAACCCTGATGAAGTTGTTGCTGTGGGGGCCGCGATCCAAGGGGGTGTGCTTCGTGGGGATGTGAAAGACGTTCTTCTTCTTGATGTTACGCCACTCTCTCTGGGGATTGAAACCCTTGGTGGGGTCTTCACAAAACTTATTGAGCGAAACACAACCATTCCAACCAAGAAGAGCCAAGTCTTTTCAACTGCTAAGGACAATCAAACCGCTGTAACCATTCGTGTGTTCCAGGGTGAGCGTGAAATGGCTGCAGATAACAAAGTTCTAGGCCAGTTTAATTTAGAAGAAATCCCCTCCGCGCCGCGAGGGATGCCTCAAATTGAAGTCACGTTTGATATTGATGCCAATGGTATTGTTAATGTATCGGCAAAAGATAAGACAACAGGAAAAGAACAGCAAATCCGCATTGAAGCCTCAGGTGGTTTGAATGAGGATGACATTGATAAGATGGTGAAGGATGCTGAGGCTAATGCTGAGGCAGATAAAAAACGCCGAGCAATGGTTGAAGCCCGTAACCAAGCTGATACTCTTTATCATTCAACAGAAAAAGAACTGAAAGACCATGGAGATAAAATAGATGCCTCTCTTAAAAAAGAGGCTGAAGATAAGCTTGAAAAGTTGAAAAAAGCGCTTGAGGGAGATGGTCTTGAAGCGGTGAAATCTGCATCAACCGAATTACAAGCAACGGCTGGAAAAGTTGCACAAGCCGTTCAGCAGGCAGGCCAATCACAGTCTGCTGACGGGGGTGATTCTTCTTCGGGTCAGGCTGATGATTCTAAAAAGGATGACGATGTCGTTGACGCTGAATTTGAAGAAGTTGATGACGATAAGAAGTAAGTTCTATACATAGACTTGCTAAAGAAAGGCCCTCAATTAAGAGGGCTTTTTTTTGGAAATACGTGTCTAAATAAAGACTTATTTATATCTTTTAGCTGGCAAACCTTCTTCTAAAGAGTTTCCGCCTGTTGTTCTTTTGGCGGCTGCTCTGTTGTCTGGTTTTTTTTGCTCTTGTTGGTATAAAGAAGAGGGTAGATGCATACATCCTTCAACTGGGCTACTGGGTCTGCCAGCAGTTCCAGGATTTTGCGCTTCTTTTGGTGTGTCCATTGCAACCAGTGATAACGATGCGGGGGTGGCTATAAATGCCAGTGTGATGAAAGACTTTGTGTTCATAAAACAATACTCCACTTATGTTATTCTAAAAAATGAAGATAGACATTTGAAAGATATTAATAAATAAAAAAGTTATGTGGGTCAAAATTTATGAATTCTAGGTCTTAGGATTAAATAGAGGTTGTCCTAATAGAACTAGACCATTGGGATAGGATAAAAGGTGATAGGAAAGAAAACAAAAGCTTCTAATGCAATGCCATCTTTATATAAAGATGAGAGTTTTACTCTTTAATGCCATTAAAGTGCAACAGACCCAATCACGTTTATAAATTTTATTGACTATTTCAGGCTTATTTTAAATAGTGGTTTACTTAACAAAAAATTAGAGGGTAACCCGGTGAGATTCTATATTTTAATCGCTTGTTATCTAACATTTTCTCTGGCACTTAACGCTGCTCAAGGAAGTGGAGATGATCTTCAAAAACTATCAAAAGTTTGGGGACTAGAACCAGGCATTTATATTTCAACGCCTGTAAACAAAGTGCGATCAACACAAATCTTCTTTTTACGTCTGAATGATGATGAACGCCGATCAAAAGGAGGCGGAAATCAGAGTGACCTCCCATCTGCGGCAATCTATTCCATATATAATAACAAAAAAAGGTTATGGAAAAAGTTTTGTCGAAATTTTTGCTGGATGACAGGAAATCAAGATCCAATCCCTTCAATTACACAGATTTCTGATAAGAAATATATCCTCTGGGCACCAGAAAATCCAGAAGGGTCAAGACATGGAACGAATGGACGTCTTGAACTTTATGACGTAGAAAAAGAAACCCTTACACCCTTTGGTCCAGAAATATATATACACTACAGTGATTCAGGGAATCCTATAAAAGATATTTTTACAGAAAAAGACAAAACCTATCTCAAGATAGACACTCTTGAATTTATCGACATGAAAAACGCACCGGCTGAATATATTTATTGGAAGAAACCTCTCGAAATTGAAGTCCCCTAGATTTTTTGAAGAAAAAAAACTTTTTTACTTTTTTGCACAAGTTTTCAGCTCGACGCACCTTTGTTGGCATCCACTAGGGTTGCACACCTAGACAAAATAAAAGCAGAAAAACCAGATGAGGAGGCTGCCGCAGGTGATGACATCTGTCAACAGAGAATGGTTGGCCCAACAAAGTCATTTTAATAGCGGAAGTTTATTCTAAGCGAGACTGAATAGCATCCAAAGGGCCATGCCCATCATCATAAGGTTTTCAGTCAAAGATATAAATCCAAGGGGGACATTGCTATTTCCACCAACACAAGCGCATTTCAATTCCCGTTTATCGATATAAACAGCTTTGAAAACAGATACCGCACCTATCATCCCGATCAGCAGAGCGGCCGGGGCAGAAATCACGATTAAAAATCCTGATATCATAGACACACCTGCAAACATTTCAATAAAGGGATAAATATAGGCGTATTTGACCCATTTCTGCGCCAATAAATCATAACCCAGAAATTGCAAACTAAATGCTTCAAGGTCTTTTAATTTTTGGATGGCTAAGACGCACATGCTAAATGCGATGAAAAGCATTATGACTTTGGTGAAAGTTAATTCAGACATGGCCCATGCGGCGGATAAAGCCATTAAAAAAGTCGTTGAAAAGATTGCTATAATCGGCTTATAGGTTATTCCTTCATGGGCTTTACCAAAGTATTTTTTAAGATCGTCATATCCACCGATGCGCTTATCATCAATAAAAGTTTGTGGGGTGGTTTTAACACCATGAGTTTCTTTAAATATATCCGTTTCTTCTCTGGTCGTGAGATGATGATCTTCAACGCTATATCCCTGGCTCTTTAGCAGATCGACTACTTTCAATCCATATGGACATATATGCCTGCCCATAACCATTCGATAAACGACGGCTTTTTTACCTGACATGATGCTATCCCCCTGTTTTTTTAGTTATATATTATTTTAACTAGGGTAAAATAAGCGCATTCATTAATCAATGATAACTACATGATCATAAAATAAATTAAATTAAATTAAGGGAGTATTAGTAGGGAATTGGTTGCGGGGGCCAGATTTGAACTGACGACCTTCAGGTTATGAGCCTGACGAGCTACCGGACTGCTCCACCCCGCGTCAAGGATGTATTATTCTTTAACACAGTCATTTGGCTCTGTCTAGTATTCGTATGAATTTTTTTAGTTTTAAAAGTTTTTTAGGGATCAGGACATGGATCAGTGAGGATGAGCGAAGATAACAATGCATGAAAAAAATCTTTATCCCATTTCCTTTTAACCAATGTTAGGGAGCAGGGGGGTAATAACCTCCCTGAGGGAGGATAACGCCACCAGGCCAAGATATGTTTGGATTTGGCCCTTGAGACATTTGTTGAAACACGTATTGATGAGGGTCTGAAAAGGGCATTGGTACCCCACCGGGTGGCTGGTAGGCTGGTAAATAGTAAGGAGGGTATGCCATCGCAGCAGCAGAGGGGTAATTGTATGCCATAGAAGTTGGCTGCTGTTGCCTGAACAACATACTTGCTTGTTGGTATGCCGCCCATTGTTTGAGGGATTCTAGTTCAGATATTTCTGCTTGTGTTGCTAATTGTCTGAGCTGAGTAGATGTCATCATCATTGGGTTAGTTGGAGCGAGCGGCATGTAAGAATATTGCTGAGGAGGCTGGAATGCAGCACTTGCTTGTGGGTAAAAGTTTTGTGGTAAGTTGTGTGCTTGAGGGGCGAGAGTGTCATGCCTACCATAATGTTCAGTATATCCTGAGGGTGCAGAATTTTTGATTGGACTAGAGGGCGGTGCCGACTGTGCTGTATCACTAGTAGATTCACTTTTTAATAAATTTTTTTTAAGTAATAAACTTGCCTCAGCGGCTTTGAGATTTTTTATTAAATCATTATTGCGATCACTTTCTGGTTTTTTCGATTCGGCAGTTATTTTCTTTTTTAACTCAAGTAATTTTTCTTCAATTTCATCAATATCATCTGCATTCACTTCTTCTTTTTTTGGAGTTTCAGGTGCCGCTATGGGTGTTTCTTGATTCTCAAGATTTTTTGCTGGCTCTGCACGAGGAGGTTCATAGCTTAGTCTTCGTGCTGCCATTTCACTATATGACTTTGGAGGTGAAGGCGATTTCGTTGTGACAACTTTTTTTTGTGCTTCAGCTTTAAGTCTAGCTTCTGCTGCCGGTGATTTTTTCTTAACTTCAGCTTCTAGCACCGCTTGACGTGCTTCGGCTTCGGCTTCAGCTTTGCGCTTAGCTTTTTTTATTTCAGCTTGACGTTTGGTCTCAGCTTCAGAATCTCTACGCGCCTCTTCAGCAGCTTGACGTTTAGCTTCAGCCTCTGCTTCAGCAGCTTCTCTAGCTTTGCGTTGTACGTCTGCTTTGGCTTTGCTCTTAGCTTTTTTTATCTCATCTTTGCGTTTAGCTTCAGCCTCTGCTTCTGCGGCTTGACGTTTGGCCTCATCTTTAGCTTTTTTTTGCGCTTTCTTTGCAGCTTTGCGTTCGGCCGCAGCTTTGCGATTTTCTTCCTCAGCGATTAGCTCATCATATGCTTGACGTGCTTTTATGTCTAAAGCAGCATGGCATCCTTCTTGCCAGGATTTTAGGGCATTTCCTATGCGTTCTGCAGTTTCTGAAACACGCTGAGAGGTTTTATTTAATCTTTGAATGAAATTGGGAAAATCTCTTTCAATTTTAGCTTTCTCATCAAGAAGTTTTTGATTTTCAGTGGCTGACTTTAATACAAATGGCGCGGTTTGCAATATATCCTCTTGATCCCCTATAATTTCTGGATAAATATTTTCACAGTCTTTTACTGCTTGAGTATGACGCTTAGAAAATTCTTTGCTCTCAGCAATCATAGAATTATATTCTTTTTCTAAGTCGGAAAGATTTTTGCGATCAAAAGGGGTGTTTGCAAGACTTTTCGAAAATTCTTTAAGTTTGTTTTCTAATGTCTCAGCTTCTAGAGCAAGTTGCTCTTCTTGTGTTTGCATCAGGGCCCTGAAAGATGAAAGCTTTTGTTGGGATTCAAGGATCATATCTTTAATAACAACTGCCGGATCAGGAGAGAGGCTAGATGCTTTTGTCAGATTTTGTTTCAGTTCCTGATAATCATTTGCCAAACGTAAAATATTTTTTTCAGTGGTTGTTAAGTATTTATAGTCTTTATTATCATCAGGAATTTGAAAAGACCCTTGGGATAACCAATAAATAATGTTTTCTGAAGATATTTGATATTGAGCGAGACATGCCAATAGATTTGATAGGTTGTCTTGATGCGTGCGATTTTGTGATTCTGTTTGTGGGGGCAATGTCTGTGGTTTGTAAATCAATCCATTTTTAGCAGCTTCTCTAAAAGAACGAAGTTGCTCTGCTGTAAAAATATGATTGATGATTGATGGTTCAAAGGGGGATTTTAGTTCGTAATTCTCTCTTATAAAAAATGCACTTAGGGGTGATTTTTTAGAGAATTTTTTTTTCATCATGCCAATTCTATCTTCTTGGAGGGAGGGGGCATCTCGATAAAGTTCGCCATGAAACGGTATTGAAACTTGAGCAACTTCTTCAAGATTGACCTCATTCTCTTGAGAAAAGCGCTGTAAAAGATCTAACAGTTGTGGAAAGGTTCTCAATTGCACTTGATCAAGAAACACCTCTCTTTCACCATAAAAATACTGAATGAGGGTTGATAGGTCTAAGACCTTTAAGCATTTTTGTTTTGCTTCTTTATACAATGAGCTTTGATACAACGTACGTGCTCTTGTAATAAACTCTGGCTTTAAGCCAGCATCTTCCCATCCTTTTTCTTTTGCTAACCGGATGTCCCTGGTATTTTCATATCCATTTTTGAATAATTTTTTAAAAATATCATGCAATGCTTTGGCTTCGTCGATTTCAGATTTGAAAGAGTTGAGAACAAAAGAATAAATATTCTTCAATGTTTTGGAATGCATATCGATTTCTTTTTGATCAAAGCATTCACTTTTTGCCAGTGCCCCGCGAAAAATATTTTCTGATCTTGATATTTCTGATTGAGTGTAGACATCTGTCAAATGAATCTCTAGAAAGCAATCTCTTGAATGGGAACCTGCAGCACCGCTTCCGTCTAAAAGAGGTTTGGCCGCAATAGGTAAAAATCCAAAAGTGCGTATTGAAAGAAGCCGATAAAAGTTATCAAGATTAGCAGCAAATTGAAGCGCAACATTTAACTGCTTTCTAGGCATAGATACCAGGTTAAAAGGTGCTGTTTCAGGCATCTCAAGATCTGCGGGATCAACAGCTTGAGATTGTTGGCAGACAATGAGAAAAGCAAACAAAAAGAAAGATAAATGCTTCATAGTGGATAAACTGTTTTTAAAATTGTTTTGACAACTATAGCGATTTTGACTTGTTATTGTTTATCTTTCTTACAATTTTTGGACTTTTTTGTCCATGCTCTCTAGTTTATTCTTATTCTGTTTGAATGCAACATACCTAAAAAAACGTATAAGTCAGTTCACTATTTCTTCAATTTTAAAATCTAAAAGGATATACAATCCATCTTTTATCAATGGCATGGCCCCCTTGGATGAGTTGTGTATGGGGGAAATCCTTGAGCAGCTGCTGTGCTTGCAGGCAAGAAGAATGCAGGTGCTTGCCCACCCACCATAGGGAATCCATGAGCTGCAGAGTAAGGCATAGCAGCGGCTGCAAAGCCTGGCTGCGGCCCCATGTATGGAATCATTCCTCTTGATGCTGGTTGAGGAGCTGGCATCATCAATGGGTGTCCGCTATAGGTGGTGCCATGAACAGCAAGATAGTGAGGGGCTTCTGCAGCAAATCTTGGCTGTGGTCCCATGTATGGAGTCATTTCTGCTCGTTTAGTTTCTTCGAGGCTTTTTTCAAGTTTTTTTATCTCTTCTTCCAATATTAGAAGGTCACGTTTGCGTTTGGCTGCAGCAAGCTGCTCTTGGAGATCTATCACTTTTTGTTGCTCTAATCGTTGCTGTTCCATCATCTGTTGTTGCAATCGTTGCTGTTCTCTGAGCCGCTGTGCATGCATGGCTGCTTGTTGTTGAGATGCAACGACGAATTGACTTGGATACATCCCTTGTGAACCATGGCTTCGGGCCTGAAATTCTGCCGCTTCAATGTTAAACCCTAGTGGTTTTGTTGCAAGTTTCTGCTCTTCTTTCGCTTTTGCAATCGCTTCTTCGGCTTTTTTCTTTGCTCTCTCCTCCGCTGCAGGGTCTTCTGAGGCGATCTTCTTTGTGATCTCCTCAGGGCTTATTGCCATAGGCGCACGACTGCTTTGAGCTGGGGGATGTTGCTCGACAGTTTGCTGGCGGGTTTCTTGATAACTGTCTTCTTTAGTCAGAGTGGAGTGGCCATCATTATGAAGTTTACCCTCTTCATCTCTTTCTTGAACAACCTCTGAAGATGGACCTGAGCGATTTAATAGTTTCATAAGCTGACCCGATAATGCTTGATTAGGGTGAGAGCTTTTTGACTTTTCTTCCTCAGAAACTCTTTTATTTAACAACAGGACTTTCTGGTCTTTTAACTTTTTTAGAACATCGTTTTCGATTTCATTGATCAAATCCAAATTGTCATCTTTTTTCGCAAGTTCTATTACTTGTTGAATTCGACTTTCAATTTCATCAATAGTCTCGGCATCCCTTAGATGGGGGATATCTTTTTTCAAATTTTCAAGGCTTGCTTGTGTATTCTCATTATATTATAATCTAAGCCGCTCACCTTGACGTTGATGAGTATGGTCAGCTTCAGCGGGCGTTATGGGTCCCACATTTCCATGACTGCGAAATCTTGGTTCTTGAGTGGGGAGAGCGCGCCGTTGAGAGGTTGCAGATCTTGGCTTTTTTTCTTTTTGCGCCGCTGCTTCTTCAGCTTCTCTTTTCTTTTCTAATAAAGCTTGCTGTATCCGATTAACTAATAGCGCTTCTTCCTCTGCAAGGCGTTTTTCAGCGTCAGCTTTGCTTTTGCCGTCTGCTTCAGCTTTGGCAGCCTTGCGTTTTGTTTCTTCTTCAGCTTTGCGTTTTGCTTCAGCTTGGTGTCTGGTCTCAGCTTCAGCAGCTTGACGTGCTTTTTCTTCCTCTTGACGTTTGGCTTCAGCCTCTGCTTTGCGTTTTGCTTTAGCCTTACTTTTACGTTTGGTGTCTCTAGCCTTACGGCTAGCATCTGCTTCAGCTTCAGCAGCCTTGCGTTTCGCCTCTTCTTCAGCCTCTGCTTTGCGTTTAGCTTCAGCTTGGCGTCTGGCCTCAGCTTCAGCAGCTTGACGGGATTCTTCTTCCGCTTGATGTTTGGCTTCAGCCTCTGCTTTGCGTTTAGCCTTGTGTTTGGATTTTTTTGACTGTTTGCTGTGTGCTTCTTCTGCAAGTTCTGCAAGTAATTCAGCAGCATTTCTGTCTGCAATTTCCTGAGCTTTATGAAGATAGCTTGCTTCTAATTTTTTAAATTCATCTTCAATCCTTTTCAATTGCTCTTGTGCAGTTTGTTTTTTTTCATCAATGCTTAAGCGTTTTTCTTTAACTTCCGCTGCTTCTTCCTTTTGTGTTTCAAACTTTTTCATTCTTTCGGAAGCAAAGGATTCTGGATCGTTTTTCTTCAACTGTTCTATATGTTGGGAAAAATCATTAATCGCTTCATTCCATTTTTTTTCTTGTTCCAATAGGGGAGATCGTTTTAGGTTGCTGTCAAATTTTTTGAGTTGGATCTTGAATTTTTCTAATTCTTTTCTTAATGCTTCTACCGGTTTCTTATCAGGTTGTGCTTCTTTTATTTGAGCTAATAAAGTTTGAAATTTTTTTTCAAAATCATTTATTTCGTTGAAATGTTCTTCCATGCTCTCTAGAAAAGATTTTTTACTTTTCTCTACATTTTTCTGGATTGTGGAAAGTAATTGAAGTTCATCATTTATGCTTCCGGTGTTTTTAGCTAATTCATAGGCGTCCGTAATAAGAAAAAGGTTTTTAAAGGTCAGATATTTAAAATCTTTGGGATCTTGAGGGATTGTCAATTGACCTTGAGAAAGCCAATGGACCGCATTTTGAACAGGCAATCCCTTATTATAAAAAAGCGCAGATAAGCCTGCTGTGGAGCTGTCTATATTACTTTTCAGCCCTTCTATTGGAGCAAGATTTCTTGGGCTAAACACACAGCCATCTTTTTGTACGTCTTTTTTAAATTGAGAAAGCTGTTTAGGAGAAAAAGGTGAGTTTTCTGATGGTAATTCAAATACAGAGTGACAGGTGTAATTTTCTTCTAAATAAAGGGCTTCGCTTAGAGTTAGTTGGCTGGCGCTGGTTTTTTCCAATAAGTTGTATTGGTCTAGGGTATACTCTTCGTCATCTCTATAAAATTCTTTATGAAAAGGAATGGAGACTTGGGTGATATCATCACGAGATATCACTTTTTCAGGAAAATCATTTAGAAGGTTTAGGAGCTGTGGATATGTCCTCATTTGGCTGGTGCCAACATAAACATCTTGAGCTTTGTAAAAAAATTGAACGACTGTCCACAAATCTGATATCAACAAGCATTGACGCTGAGCAAGTTTATTTAAAAAGTTTTGATAGAGCGTTCTTGTCTCTGTTAAAAAATCATTTTCTAATCCAATCTCTGCTAGACTTTTTGAAGTGATCTCATCTGTCTTCTTTAAAGACTTATTGTTTGATATTGCCTGAGTTAATATATAGGTTAACCTAGTGCTCTCCTGAAATTCAGGAGAAAAGTCATGTTTAATAAAATTAAGGATGGCTTTTTGTTTTGCTGTGAATTCGCTTATTTGATGAGAGGTGAATTTTTGAGTGGCAATCATGCTGTTGGTTAGTGATTGGTTGGCTTCAGCAATTTTATTTTGTAGTGCAGTTTCCGTAACAGGAGGCTGATTATTAGGACTCTCATAAAAAGTATTGACTTGCTCGGCTATCGAATACAGACAATGTTGCCCGAGTGTCTGATAAAAAGTTCGTAAATTTTTACAAAATGTCAGTGGAACATCTTGTTCCGCCCGCGACATTCTAATGAAATTAATATTGTCTTCTGCGGGGCTGGCTTCACCTGGTTTAGCAGCTTGAACAAAAAAAGATACAAATGTTAATAAAGTCAAAAATATGCGAAAATAACCCATAATTATTCCAAAAAAATTTAAATTATAGATATCTATTTAAATAATAATTTCAAGTATGTTTTTATATAAATTTTAAATTTTTTTAATCATTCATTAACCAATGGTGCTTTGATTTGTTTATTGATTGAATTTAATAAGTTTTTTATAGTGTAGACGCACAAGAATATGCAAATAAGCATTTTATTCCTTAAAAAAAATGGGAGATCCTATGATCAGACTGAATTTAACGACACATAACGCACTTAAAACAGAAATCACCTGTGTTCCTGTCTTTGAGGATCAGGACTTTAACATCGAAAAATTAGATATTAATTTAGAACAAACAAAAGCTCTTCTTAAGATGCTTGAATTCACGGGTAAACGTTCAACTTTTCAGGGGGTCACGCTCACAGATCGTTTTATGGTTTTTTATGGATTGGGCAAGGCTGAGGAACTTAAAAGCCATCATATCCGTGAAGTAGGCGCGCAACTCTATGTGGCGCTGCTTAAATATAAATGTTCTGATACCTCAGTCATTGCTCCTTGCATGGAAGACTCTAAACAATCAACTGATTTTGCTGCAGAGTTGGGATTTGGTATGCAGCTGCGCAGTTACGCTTTTAGAAAATATAAAACAGTACAAAAAGAACCTTTTTTTGACTTAGAAAGCACGACATTGATTGTGAGTGATGAGGAAGCAGTGCAAAAAAACCTCGCGGAAAAAGAGAGTATTGCTCAGGGCATGTTCTTGACGCGTGATTTAATGCATGAGCCCCCCAATGTTTTATACCCAGAAACATTTTGTGAGCGTATCGAAGAGCTTAAAAAACTAGGTGTTAAGGTGACAATCCTTGATGACAAAAAATTAGAATCTTTGGGGATGAACGCTATTTTGGCGGTGGGCCAAGGAAGCTCTCATAAACCCCGGGTTGCTATCATGGAATGGAACAATGGACCTAGCACCGAAAAACCGATGGCGTTTGTTGGTAAAGGGGTGACATTTGACACCGGCGGGATTTCTTTGAAGCCTCCTGCCAAAATGGATGAGATGAAATATGATATGACCGGTGCAGCTGTTGTGACTGGGTTGATGAAAACTCTGGCCTTGCGAAAAGCAACGGTCAATGTTGTGGGATTGGTTGGTCTAGCTGAAAACTCACCAGATGGTAATGCCTATCGTCCTGGAGATATTATTAAGACCTATTCAGGTCAAACTATTGAGGTAACCAATACAGACGCTGAAGGGCGAGTTGTCTTATCCGATGTTCTCAACTATGCCGTTAAAAACTATGATCCAAAATGTTTGGTTGATTTAGCCACTTTAACGGGCGCCATTGTGATTGCCCTTGGTCATGAATATGCGGGGCTCTTTAGTAATGATGATACGTTGGCGCAACAGTTGAATGAAGTTGGTACGGACTTGAATGAAAAAGTTTGGCGGATGCCGCTTTGTGAAGCTTATGATCGACTCATTGATTCAAAGATTGCTGATGTTAACAATTGTGGTCCGCGTCAAGCATCGAGTTCGACGGCTGCTCACTTCTTGCAACGTTTCGTAGAAGGCAAGCCCTGGGTGCATTTAGATATCGCCGGAACAGCGTGGGGTGAGAAAGCGCATCCATTAAGTGGTCATGTGGCTTATGGTTTTGGTGTTCAGCTTTTGAATGAATTTGTTAAACGCCATTACGAAGTTTAATAAACGGCATGTCCTTGGAGCAAGCAGCATTTTACCATCTTCAAAAGACAGGTGTCCTGGATTCACTGCCAGCTTTGGTTGATAAGATTTATGGTTTGGGTCTGCGGACTTTTATCTTTCATCAAGATAGGGGATTTTTGCAAGAGCTGGACCGCGTGCTTTGGACCTATACGCCGCTATCATTTATCCCGCATGGTGTGTTGGGCAGTGATTCGCCAGAAAAGCTATCTTTTTCCCCCGTTTGGTTGAGCAATGATCTGTCAAAGAGTGATGACTTTGATGTGCTGGTGGCTCTGAGCCCGTATCCTGTTGAAGAGATTTCTGAAAAAATCAAACGCGTTGTAGATATGTTTGATGGCACGCTTGAAACAGACGTTCAGCAAGCACGAGATCGATGGCAGGCGTTCAGCAAAAACAAGACACCGTGTGTTTATTGGACGCAGAGTCTTGAAGGAAAGTGGGAAAAGACCTTTGAAAGAAAGGCAAGTTAGGGTTGTTTTTGGGTTCTAAGGGTGTTTTTTGCACAAAATACAACCAGTTTGTGTTAAATAACGAACTAAATTTATGGAGATTTTTATGGAAAGAACATTATCAATTTTAAAACCAGATGCCGTTGCACGCAATGTGACTGGAAAAATTAACAGTCGCTTTGAAGAAAATGGTTTAAGAATCATTGCGCAAAAACGGATTCAGTTGAGCCAATCTGAAGCTGAAGGGTTCTATGCAGAGTATAAAGAACGTCCCTTTTTTGGAGATTTATGTCGCTTTATGACATCAGGTCCCGTGGTTGTTCAAGTTTTGGAAGGTAAAGATGCCATTTTAAAAAACCGGACATTAATGGGTGCGACCAATCCAGCTGAAGCAGAAGAGGGCACAATCCGCCGTGATTTTGCTGAGTCCATTGATGCCAATGCCGTTCATGGTTCTGATTCTTCAGAGTCGGCGCGCCGTGAAATTAGTTATTTCTTTAGTGAAATTGAAATTATCAGCTAACACATTTATTTGTGAGGTCCGCATGAAAAAAGCAGTGATTAGACTTTCAAAAAAAGCTAAGGCTGCTTTTTTTAGTTGCGCCTTACTCTTGCTGGCGCTTTCTGTGTCGGCGGATTATCAAATGCAAATCTCTGTAGATTCTCAGGGGGTCTCAGCACAACAAGCCAAAGAGCAAGGAATCACTCTTGGAAAGAAGAGAGCTTTTGATACCCTTCTCAGCAGGCTTTTGCCCAATAGCGAGCTTGAAAAGACAAAGCAGATCGCTGTTGATCCTGAAAAGTTCTTGGTGACATACCATCTTGCGCAAGAGCGCGTTTCGTCTACGCGATACAGAGCCGATATTTCCTATCAATTTGACTCAAAGCGCCTCTATTCTTTCTTTCATATGAATCAACTTTCATATTTGGATGCGATGATCCCTCGCTTTATCGTATTACCTTTGATTCGACATGAAAATCAGTTGAAGTTTTATTGGCCAGCTCTGGATATTCTGCGTGAAATAGAAGTTAGATACCCACTTTTGGACTTTCTTTTGCCCTTGGGGGATTTGAATGATGATCATCTTTTTGATGATCAGGCGCAAACAGCCCAGTCATTGTTTGGAAATTTGAATAACCGATATGGTCTGTCATCAACGCTTATTATCATTTTTGATGTGAGTAAGACGCTTGGGCGGCATTCTCACCCACACAATGAAGAGGGTGATTTTAAAGATCAAAAAAACACAGCTGAACAGGAAGAATTAATACTTAATAGAATTGTCATCAAACCCTTTGGATTGATGGACTTCGAAAGTTTGGTTTATCAGCTGCGGGCCCCAGATCCGTTAACCATTGATGTTATTAAGCAGCATCTTGGTAAGATTTTCCCAATGTTGATTGGCAACTGGTTTGACAACCATTTAGTTAAGGTGACAGCGCCCGGGAATTTTTTATATGAAATAAAAATTGATGGACTGAAATCTATGACAGTGCAAACCGATGTTTTGGAAAAAATGCCAAGGATGGATCAAATTCAGTTAAAAGAGTTTGATGAGAAAAATATGGTTGTGGCTTTGATTTACCGAGGTGACAGGCAGGATCTTGAGCGCGAATTGGCAGCTAAAAATATTTTATTTAAAGCTTTGAATCAGTCTCTACCTGCCTTTGAAGGGAATGAGATTTAGGAGGGGTGTCATGATTGCAAACATACTGACGATGCTCCGAGTGATTCTAACACCATTTATTATCGGTTTTCTTTTACATCACTATACCCAAACAGCTTTTTGGCTTTTTGCGATTGCTGGCATAAGTGATTTTTTAGATGGATATGCTGCGCGTTTCTTTAATCAAGAAACACAGGTTGGCAAAATACTTGATCCCGTTGCGGATAAAATTTTGATGATTAGTGTTATGGCAACGCTTAGCTGGATGGCGTGGATGCCATTATGGCTGTTTATCATGGTGCTACTTCGTGATGCGTCAATTTTAGCGGGGTTTTTATATTTAAAGATACGTAAAAATGATGTCGAAATCCGCCCGCTTAGAGTGAGTAAATTCAATACATCTTGGCAAGTTTTGACCGTGATCATCCTTTTGTTTGGTCGTATGTATGAGGGTTTTTCAGAAGTTTATATTGAGAGTGCTATTTGGATATTAGCCTTTACAACTTTAATTTCCGGGGTGTGGTACTTGATTGTCCTTCGGCAAACGCTTGTAAAAGAAAGGCTTACCTAAACAGGGCTTTTAAGATAGAGAATATCAAGATTAATGAGATCTTTTTGATTTGAATGTTGAAGCCAAAATTCTGCGAGCAGTCTAGCGTTTGGTCTTAGAATGTGCCATTCACAGGCTTCTGGCATTATTGTTTCTGGTTGATCCCTGTCACTGATGATTTTTTTAATATTTTTATTTTTTATAAAAGCATTTACATCTTCGTTATTAATGATTGAGTGGGACCACTTTCCATCGATGATATGTCCGGCATAAAAACTGTGACACTTGGTATCGAGTAAAAAAGCCGATTTTGATAACGGAACCTTGTTCTTTTCAAGGGATGAATGTAGCGCTTCAAAACTGGTCACTCCATAGAGTGGTGCGCCGGATGAAAGGGAAAGGCCTTGGACAAATGCCATACTACTTCTAAGGCCTGTGAATGATCCTGGTCCACGGTTCACAATATAGGCATCAATGGTATTGAGAGAGCAATCAGATTGTTTAAGAAGGTCTTCAAAGCGGCTAACTGTTTGTGCTGTACTTGAGTTTTGAAAGGAAGTTTGAATATCAAAATGTGTTATGCAAGCACGATCTTTAAACAGAGCCATGCTGAGTATATTTTGGCAGCTATTATCTATGGCAACGATTGTCGGCATCAGTCTAGATTTTTTGCATTAATAAGGGAAACCGCCATATTAAAAACGTCTTCTGGCGTTTCGGAGGTGAGATCTAAAATATGAGCATCGGTTGCTGGTTTTAAAGGACTTTCTTGTCTTTTCATATCCCGTAGGTCTCTGGTGATGATAGAGTGATAAATATCTTCATAGGTAATGATCTGATCTGTCATCTGTAGCTCAAGGTAGCGGCGACGGGCGCGCTCTTCAGGATCAACAATCAGATAGAATTTGATATCTGCGTTTGGAAAAAGAACAGTTCCAGCATCTCTGCCATCAATCACGCTTCCATGTTGAGTTTTATTTTCTTCAATGAGTTGGTGGCATAGGTCTTCGAATAAAGTCCTGATATGTGGAATTTGTGAAATTTCAGATGCTTTTTGGGCAATGGCTTCCGTGCGGAGATCTGGATTAGATAAAGAGGAGGCAGTGATATTTTCTTTGAGGGTTGATCTCTCTTTTGGATCATCAAGAACTCGATCAGGGTGATCAACAATGTATTTTGCGATACATCGAAAGACAGCGCCGGAGTCTAAATGAAAGAGAGAGTAGTGGTGGGCTAAGTTTTTGGCGAGCGTTCCTTTGCCGGAAGCGGCAGGACCATCAATGGCAATCAACATATATTATCTACCAGTTGTTTTAATGGTCGGAGTGGCGGGATTTGAACCCACGACCCCCACACCCCCAGCGTGGTGCGCTACCAGGCTGCGCTACACTCCGACACAATTATGCTGAACTATACTTATAGGATCGGGGTTTGACAAGAAAATACAGTAACATTTTGTTTAATTGACTCAGAATGAGGTTTGTGGGTTTCAGGAAGGGGGGAAAGTGGTAGCGGAGGAGGGACTCGAACCCCCGACACGCGGATTATGATTCCGCTGCTCTAACCAACTGAGCTACTCCGCCAAGGAAAGCGTTTTTTGTTCTAGCGCTTTAGACGCTCTGATGTCAAGCTTTATGCTTGAAACACATGCCTCTTTTTGACGTTTCATAAAGCAGAGGAAAAACTTTTGACAAGGGTTCAAAAAAGTGCCACTCTAAAATAAGTTAAGTTCAAATAACAGGGAGATTTAAATGGTTGAGACTCAATACCTGCTCAGTAAAGTAAGGCCACCAAGAGTACGGATTACATATGATGTTGAAATTGGGGATGCTATAGAAATGAAAGAACTGCCATTTGTGGTAGGCGTTATGGCTGATCTTTCTGGTGATCGTGATCCATCTGTTAAGATAGCACCTGTTAAAGAGAGAAAATTCGCTGAAATTGATCGCGATAATTTCAACACAATCATGTCTAAAATGAACCCGCGGGTGACTTTTCAAGTTGAAAATCACTTGAGTGGGCAAGGACGGTGACATGATGAACCTTGAGCTTAAGTTTAATAACATTGATGATTTCGATCCTGTGCAGGTTCTAAAGCAAGTGCCACAAATGGCTGATCTATACAGAACAAGAACTATGCTTCGTGACTTGTTGACGCGCCTCGATGGCAATGATGAGTTGGATGAATTGCTGACCAAGGTTCTAGAAACGCCTGCAGATCAAAACAAAATCAAAACGGCACTAAAATTGGATCAAGCCCCGGCTGGTGAAGATGCGCAGCCGAAAAGCAAAAAATAATCAATAAGTTTTAGAGGTTAGGGGAGATACTCATGGCAGACGATAAGGCGACAGCCACACAAAATAAAGATATCTTAAACGCCATCATGACAGATGGGGGGTTTAGTTCGGAATCCTTCTGATCAAGATTATGCAAATAATCTTGTTGGAACCTATGTAAAAGAAGTTCTGGCTCAGGACAAATCTGATGCTGTTCCTTCTGATGCGGTTGCATTCATCAATCAAAAGATTAGTGAAATTGACCAGATGCTCTCAACGCAGCTGGATGAAATTTTGCACCACGATAAATTCCGTGCCCTTGAAGGCTCTTGGCGTGGGTTGAACTATTTTGTGATGAACACAGAAACATCGACGCAACTGAAGATTCGTGTCTTGAACCTTAGTAAAGAAGAGCTTGCTAAAGATCTTGAGAAAGCCGTTGAGTTTGACCAAAGTAACTTGTTTAAAAAAGTTTATGAGCAAGAATACGGTACATTTGGGGGGAGTCCATACTCATGCTTGCTTGCTGACTATGAATTCACGTCAACGCCTGCTGATATGGAAATTGTTAAAGACCTGTCAGGGGTTGCTGCGGCTGCCTTTGCACCGGTTATTACGGCTGCTGCGCCAAGCATGTTTAACCTTGGATCATACCAGGAACTTGGTAAGCCCCGTGATTTAGCCAAAATTTTCGATTCTTTGGATAAGATTAAATGGAACTCTTTCCGGGAATCTGAGGACTCAAGATATGTTGTAATGACACTGCCACGCGTGTTGATTCGTGAGCCATACGGGCCAGACACCAATCCGGTTGAAGGATTGAACTATACTGAAACCGTTGATGGCTTGACTGAAAACACGTTCACTTGGGCTAACTCTTGCTACATGCTTGGAACCAAAATCACAACAGCCTTTTTTGACTACGGTTGGACGGCTGCTATTCGTGGTGTTGAAGGCGGGGGTCTTGTTGAAGATCTACCGGTTTACACCTTCCATACAACGGATGGAGATTTGGCCTTGAAATGTCCAACAGAGATTTCAATTACGGATCGTCGTGAGAAGGAATTAAGTGATCTTGGGTTCTTGCCCCTTATCCACTGTAAAGGAACGGATAAAGCAGCGTTCTTTGGCGCACAAACAACACAAAAGCCTAAGGTTTACAACAAAGCTGAGGCGAATGCGAATGCGAACATCTCTGCTAGAATCTCATACATTTTAGCTGCGTCTCGTTTCGCGCACTACATTAAGGCGATTGTTCGTGACAAGATTGGTTCATTCTTGACCAAAGATGATTTGAAGAATTATCTGCAAACTTGGGTTGCCAATTATGTTCTCCTGAACGAAAACGCCCCGCAGGAAGTTAAGGCACGATTCCCACTTAGTGAAGCACGGATCGATGTATTTGATATTGAGGGAGATCCAGGGAATTATAAGGCCACTGTCTTCTTAAGACCTCACTTCCAACTTGAAGACTTAACTGCTTCAATTCGGTTGGTTGCAACATTGCCTAAGGCGCCAAGTTAATCTTGGAGAAAAGGAGCGTAAGTTATGTCAACATACTTTATTAAAAACTCCATCGTTCAAGGGAGTGCCAAAGTAAAAGACTATATCAAGGCCGTTGCAGCCCATGATGTTGGATCTTTGAGTGTTACGAATAACCCCCTTCCAAACCGGACCGGTAACAGGATGCAGGGTAAGAAGCCAGACTTCGGCCCCATGTATTGGCAAGGCCAGTTGGGAAAAGACACTGTCACGTCTTTAAATGCATTGGGGTTGGGAACGAATCTTGGAACTATTGAAATTATCAAGGTTCAGTCAGATGGTCACAATAATGTTGAAGAGATAAAATATACTCTCGGGAAGCTCAATGGCGCAACATATGCCATCAATTGGTCGCTCTATTATGATGCAAACTCATCCTCAAAGTCAGGAAATGGCATTATTTATACGCTCGAGGTTGTGACCAATGGCATCGAAATTGAATCGAATGCCGTGGATCAAGATCAACAGGCTAAAGGTAAAGTTTCAGCTGGTTTGAGTCGACTTAATAGACAAGCAGTTCAATCATAGAGAGAAATTTAGGGGAAGCGATATGGCTACAGATGTTTAAAACCGCGGAAATGAAATGAGCAATAACGATGAGGTTTCAGTTAACCGTTCCGAACAATGCTTTCTCAGCATGGAAGGTATTAAAGGGCCTGTTACATCTATTGTGCCTGGCGCTTTTGCAGTTCTTCGCTACTTCATTAATTTTTCACGGGATGTTCAGGTTGCTGAAACAGGGCTTCTACAACCCGGTGGAACGTTGACAAGCTATTATTTTTCAGCTGTTATTCCACCCCCAAGTACACTTCCAACCCTGCAACAAGATTGCTTTAGTGGAAAGTTGTTGAAGAAAGTTGAAATCGTAAACTATGCAAATATCAACGCTAATAATAAAGAAATTTCAAAAATAACTTTGGGAAATGCTCGGTTAAGCCTTGTGACATCTAATTTTGATCCTGATAATATTGGATCTAGTATGAGTTCAAATGACGTTTTTGGCGCTACATCAGACCGGGAAGCGAATAAAAGAATCTTTCTTGATGTCTCTCAAAGGTTCCCCAACACCAGTGCGATTCCACATGTGTTGCTTAAGTATGCTTTTGAGACGTTTGATTTAACGGTTAATCACTTTCATGATGGTGGGGATGCCTCTGGTAAATCTGCTGTGCTCGTGGACTTAAACAAAAACACGTCTAAAGCATCTGGTTAATAAATGGCTCTGATCAAGACAGGGCATAACAACAAAGTCGCATACCGACCCTTGTTTGATCGTTTTAATGCTCACTCTGCGCGAGTTGAGGATTGCTTTCTGCTTTCGCGTGATGACTATTTGTTATCTATCAATGCCGCCCTATCAAATTTGCTGAACACCCGTTGTCATATTAGTGAGGATGACTACAATTCATTGCGCCCAGAAGATTTAACTTATGGTATCCCCGTTTTATATGGATTACCCGACTTTTCATACTACGACCCCATGAACCATCTTTCCTGGCAAAAACTTCAACGCTACATCAAAAATGCCATTCACCTGTTTGAGCCTCGCTTTGACGTCAGCCACATTGAAGTGGACCATTTTAATATCAATACGCAGGTGCTGACGTGCAAACTTGAAGGTTGGGTCAATTACGCCGAAAAAAGAGAGTTAATTTCCTATTCGGTGGGTATGGATACGCCGAATCGCTCATCCTAAAATTAAGCCAGTTTTAATTTGTTTCCCTGCGCACTCTATTGTATGATTAGATTTGTTTGAGGGAGCGCGATCATCCTATGAAAATTGATAAAGAACAGCTAGCGTATTATGAACGTGAGTTACAATACTTACGTAAGAGTGGTGCTGAGTTTGCGCGTCAACACCCTAAGGTTGCAAGTTCTCTTGGGTTAACGCCGACATCATCAAGTGATCCACAAGTTGAGCGGTTGATTGAATCTTTTGCTTTTTTAACCAGCACGCTTCAACGTAAGTACGATGATCAATTTCCAACCTTTTCTCAAACAATGTTGGGGGTGCTCTATCCCCAATTGGTAGCGCCGATTCCCCCCATGTCGATTGCTCAATTTGATATTGACCCCAGTAAAGGAAAAAGCACAACAGGCCAAACAATAGCTAGGGGAAGTAATCTGTATGTGCAGACTGATAAGGGAGTTCCTTGTCGTTTCCAGAGTTGTTATGACCTGACCCTATGGCCATTGAGTGTTGCTGATGTCCGTATTACACCAGCTGCTAATTATGACTTCCGGGATTCTTTTTGCCCCTATCCTTATGTTTTGCGGATCAGACTCAAAACGCAGGCTAAGAAACTGCAAGAGTATGATATTCGGTCCCTCTGCTTTTATATTGATGCGGATCATTTTATTGCAAACTGGATGTTTGAGTGCTTGTTTTTAGAAAACAATACTTATGCAACTTATAATCCCGCACAAGAAAGCCATCGTATTATGCGCGGGGAAGAAATTGTTGAGCGCGTTGGATTTAAGGAAGAGGAAATGGTTTTGCCAACTTATCCTCAGGCGCCGTCTTCTTTTAATTTGATTCAAGAATATTTTGCTTTGCCGCAGAAGTTTATGTTCTTTCGCCTCAATCAACTTGATTTTAGTGGCTGTGATGATGAAGTGGATCTGTTGATTCCAATGACGAGCTATGATGATTCCCTAAAGAAGAATCTGCAAATTACAACAGATAGCATTAAGTTAGGCTGCACGCCTGTTGTTAATTTTTTCACCCATTTAACTGATCCGATTGATTTTAACAAAAGAGCGTTGTTTTATCCATTAACTGCTGATGTGCAAAAACAGCGATACATGGAGATTCATACCGTTGAAGAGGTCCACCAAACCATTCGCGGATCAAAGGATGTTAAAAAACTCTCACCTTATTTTTCCTATGATCATGGCGATGTAACCAACCAGCAGAACTACTTCTATCATCTTCAGCAAAATCCAGCCATTGATTCTCCTGGCACAAAAACAGAAATTAGCTTTGTTGATTTAGGGTTTAACAAGCAAACGCCGAAACATGAGACGATTTATGCCAAGGTGAAGTGTACCAATAGAGATTTGGCGCATTCTCTGAGGCCAGGCACGCGGTTATATGGTGAAAAGCCGCTGCCGGTAAGTCAGGTGTCTCTTATCACGCAGCCCACAGCTTCGATCTATAACCCCGGAAGTGGCAACTATCATTGGCAGCTGATTTCACAACTAACCACAGATTATGTTATTTTAGGAGCCAAAGATAATGATGTGGCTGTAAAGGTTGTTAAAGAATCTATTAATGTCTTTAAGCGACAAGTTTCCCATGCCATGATGACCGATGGGAGTGATATTATGCGCTTTAGCACCCATGATATAGTTCGTAGAATTGGCCGCGATGCCTGGCGTGGTTTTTTAAATGGAGCTGCCTATCATATCACTTTCTCTGAGGCTAGTTATGCCAAGAAGGATGTGATGGGTTTTTCAGCTGTCTTAGATCATTATTTCAAAAATTTTAGTTACACCGTTTCATTCACTGAGCTGAGCGTTTTTAAGCCTGACGAAGAAAAAGTTTGGAAAGTATGGCCCGTTCAAAAAATATAGCTTTTGTCAGTGTCTATGAGGACTTAGCGCTTCAACCTAATAAATACACTTTCCTTGCGGCGGTGAAGCTTTTGCGATTGGTTTTGCCCGTTGATCGACGTACATCCTTTCAATCAAATCTTAAATTTTACTCTAACATTGAGCAGCGCCTTTTGGGCCCTGATATCGCCTCCATTCAAGTGGATCGTGAAAACCTTAAGATGGTGATCAACTCTTTTGGTATTGATGTTTTAAATGGTCCCCTGCCAAGAGCTTACATGGATAAAATCATTGAAAACGTCGTTTATGGCGATGGTTCTCTGTATGATTTTTTATCTATTTACAACAATCGCCTCTCGCATCTTTTGTACGAAACGCATAAGAAGTTTAAAGTCAGCTTGAATGCGGGGTATTCTGATCAATCCCCTTACGGATCCTTTCTAAAATCAGTGGCGGGCGCTTATGAATTTTATCCCTATGAGAAAACCCTGCCGCTGCGTTCTCTTATGTCCTATGCGCGTCTTTATTGGTGTCGGTCGGGAAATGGACTGCGGGTTATTTTAAATGATTTCTTCAAAATGCCGACAGGGGTTACGTTTTGCACAGGACAATGGAACAAAATCCCGGAGAATATCCGCACGAAAATTGGAGGGGTAAAAGCACGCTATCAAGCTTTAGGAAAAGAGGCCTCATTGGGATCACGGTTTTGGGATCAAGAAAACAAATTCAATATCCAGTTTGGGCCTTTGAAATTAAAGCAATATAGTCGATTCCTGAAATCTGGAGATTTGTATCCCATGTTGTGTGACCTTGTGCGTTTTTATAAGAAAAAACAGCAATCCTTTGATATCACATTAGAAATTGAGCCGTCAGAAGTTACTGAAACAAGATTGGGACAAGGACCAGCGCTTGGGTGGACCTCTTGGCTTAAATCAAAGGATCTTGCTCAGAATACACGTTCTAATACCCTAACGGCTTTAGGCGTTTACAATCCATCCGATCTGGATGATTGGTATGCTCAACATCAAACATTATACGTGTATTAACGATGGCTCAGTTTCAGCTTAATCATAATGCCAACACCTTTATAGAAATTGACAGCCCGTTTAAGGATGATGTTGTCTTGATTAGAATTGATGGCGGTGAATGTCTTTCTGAGTGCTTCAGTTTTCAGTTGGAACTTGTCTCTAAGAAAAACAACCTTTCTTTTGATTCTTGTGTCGGTCGAGATATCACGGCTACCATTATGGGCGATAAAGAAGAGCAAAAGCGCTATGTCAACGGTGTTGTCAATCGATTTGAACAAAGAGCGACGTATCTTGCTGAAACCAATGATGAGTACACCCTTTATTATATGGAAATTGTCCCACTGCTTTGGTTCCTGAAAAAAATGCGTATTGCCGTGTGTTTGAGGCTTTAACGTATCAGCAAATCATTGAGAAAATTTTGGGCGATTATAAAATTAAATTTCAGTACGCCGTTTCAACTGAGGGTAAGTTTATTAGAGATCTGACCATCCAGTACAACGAAAGTGACTTTAATTTTGTAAACCGCCTGCTGGAGGAAGAGGGTGTTTATTACTTTTTTAAGCATGAGCAGGGAAAACACACGATGATTATTACCGATCAATCAGATGAGTTTATTTCTGGGTCTCATGAAGCCCTTAATTTTATTGGACCAGGGGTTACAAAAGATCATGTGACCGGGGTGACGGATATCAGCTTGGTTTCTCAAGTTGTGCCTTCATCTGCGGCTGTAGATGATTATAATTTTATGACGCCAGATAATGATTTAATAGCACAATCTAAGGCAGAAGACAGCCAGGGAGGAACGGTTTATCATTATCCAGGAAAGTATTGGGATTTTACTCAAAAAGATGGTGAAGCCATTGCTAAGATCCGGCTTGAAAAAGAACAGGTCCAAAAAATTAAATTAAGAGCCCAAACAAGCTTGCCACAAATCAGTCAAGGATACTGGTATGAGTTTCAGAACCACCCCCGAACAGATTTAAACAAGCTTCCTTGGGTTGTGGAATCGGTTAAACATCATGCAGAGTTAAAGGCTAGCTTTCATGATTTGGCACCTCATGAACGATGGAAGCCTCAGCCAATTTCTTATCAAAACCATTTTTTTGCATTTGATAAAAAGTTCAACTATCGACCTGCCCTTAAAACACAAAAACCAAAAATATCGACTCAAACGGCTGTTGTGATTGGTAAGGAAAATGAGGAAATATGGACCGATGAATATGGCCGCATTCATGTTAAGTTTCATTGGGATGCGCGCGGTGACTATGAAGATCAAACATCTTGTTGGGTGCGAGTGATGATGCCCTGGTCTGGAAATGATTGGGGAATCCGTTTCACCCCACGCATTGGCCAAGAAGTTGTGGTGCAGTTTTTAGAGAGCGATCCAGATCACCCAATCGTGACGGGGTGCGTTTACAATGATGATAATCGCCCGCCTTACTTACCGGATAGTCCAACTGTTAGTACGATTAAAACGAACTCTTCTCCTGGCGGCGAGGGGTATAATGAAATTCGTTTTGAAGATAAAAAGGAAGAGGAGCAGCTTTTTATCCATGCCCAACGTGACATGGATACGTTGGTGGAAGCCAATCAAACAGTGACCCTGACCGAGGGTGATCGCACGGTTACTCTCCATGCCGGTAATTATACGCGGACGCTTGAGAAAGGGGATGAGACGATCAGTCTGGAAGAGGGAAGTCGTTTGGTTTCCATTAAAGGTGGGGATGAGACACATGAAAACGAGCAAAACTTTACCCACACGATTAAGCAAAATGATACGCGGAAGGTTGAAGGAGATCAGAGCGAAGATGTTACTGGCAATGTAACGCAAAAAATTGGGGGGAATTATTCTCAAGAGATTACCGGCAATGCTGCCATTAAAGTTGGGGGCAATTATCAATTGCAAGTAACCGGCGATATTGAAATCACTGCAACGGGTGCGATTAAAGTCAACACCACGGCTGGCTACACACTTATGTCTAGTGCCAATGTTGAAGTCACAGCGGGGGCTCAAATCATGATGACGGGGAGTGCGGGCGTGGCTGTGACCAGTGATGCCGTATTAAGTTTAACCGGAAATGCCACGGCGCAACTTACAGGGACAGGTATGTGTGAAATCGTTGGTGGCATGGTAATGATTAATAGTTAGAGTGTGATTTATGTCAATAAGCCCAGACCTTTTACGCCAAATCCGTGAACAGTCAAAAAAGAAGAAAGCTGCAAAGCCTTCTCAGAAAAGTTCTGATTCTTCTCAAGGGGGGGAGGAGAAAAAAGCACAGGATGTAACCGTTCAAACCATTAAAGATTCTCAGGGACGTAAAGTTCAAACGATTACCTTGAAAGGCGGTGTCAAAGAGGGGGCTTATACAATCTATGATCCTGAGACGGGCACCGTTAAACAGAAAATGACCTATCATAATAATGTTCTGGATGGCCCAATGAAAGCCTATGATCACAAGGGACAGTTGATCTTTCAAGGGCAATTTTTAAAGGGCAAGTTGCACGGACCAGCAAAGCAATTTGAGCATAATCAATTAGTCGGGACATATACATTTGCTCAAGGTAAACAGCAAGGCGTGAGTGAGATTTTTAAAAACGGTCAGAAGGTTACCTCAATCTCTTATGAGAAAGGGGTGATGTCTGGTCCTTTCGAAGTGTATCAGAATGGCAAGTTGGCTAAGAAAAATATCTATAAAGATGGCGTGTTGGACGGTGTGTCTGAAACGTATTATCCGAGCGGTGAGTTATTGCAACAAGCTTTGTACGAAAAAGGGAGCAGTGTGGGGGAAGAAAAGAAATTTTATCAAAATGGGGCTGTTATGCAGGTGACTCAATTTAAAGATGGCAAACCTGTTTTGATGCAACAGTTTGATCAAAAAGGAAAACTGGTGAAGGAAAAAGAGTTTAATCCTTGACCCTGTTTTAATGTTAAAAGTAGCTGGTCTGCTCTTGTTGGTATGGGATATAGATTTTAGAGTGATCTGAATCCAAATCACCTTTTAAGAAGGCCTCTTTTTAGTTAGAGGCCTTTTTTACATCCATTGACTTTGGCAGGCATAAATCCAATGCCCTGGGGTGTGGGGATCGGGTTTTAGGCAGTGGGCGCAAATGCCGCCCATCATGCATTGCAGAGGGCCACCAAGTTTGCGATGGATCTGCACTCCACTTATCTGTGCTTGATGCTCCACCGCTTTTGTTAGCTGCGGATCAGAAATCAGAAGATCTGTTGGATCTTGAGTGCTTAAATTGAGAGAACGGGGGAAGAAGTAATTGAAAATCTGAGACATGTTATTTTCGGCTTTAATATCTTGGACTTTTACACGGTCATAACGGGCCAATTTATTTTCTTTCTCTAATGCTTTCATGATTGAAAGGAGATAGTAATCCGTATCTTCAACCATGCACTGTACCTGAGCGTTTTCTGTTAGCTTGAGCGGTTCACCAACGGGGCCCATGAGAAAGATGGCTTCAGGATGTTTTGACCTTGTTTTGCCTCTAACAATCGCATTAAAGGTTCCCGCTTGATTATCGATATTAAAAGGGCTGATGGCTTGCCCCTTTAGGTCATGGTGCAAACTGCCCTCATAGCTTTGAATTTTGAAAAAGTGCCCCAGTTGATACTGTTTGAGATGGCTGGGAGCATGCACAGTGAGTTGAATATGATCGACTGCTATTTGCTCAGACTTGATCAGGGTTGCTTGAAAGGATTGGGCATAGTCTTGAAGATTGATGGGTTTTGAACCTGTTGATATTTTAAGCAAACGGTCAATTTGAGGGGCTGCATACTTAGCGCTCGCCAAGGCCTTGACAACGCTGCCTTGATACGTGGGATGAAGATCTCCCAAAGCTGTGACAGCTTTGGCGGGTGAGAAAAAAGTAATGAAAAAGGGTTGAGGATCTTTAGGATTTTTTGTGGGCGTCTGGATTTTTTGATCAGCGTCCATCCATTGCAAAGGGCGGCTCTTTATTTTAGCTGAGAGATTAATATCATCTGTGATGGCATTGGTATTTGGCTTTGTCCCCAGGGCCAGAAAAAGGGTGCGCGTGTTGAGTTGCTCTTGCTGACCAGAGCGTTGATTCAACACCGTTATATTCTGGAGGGTATCTCCCGCGCTATGCCATGAGATGAGCGTTTTTTGATCTTGGATTTCGATACCTTCTGCAAGGGCGTTGGCAACTTCAGGACGACTTTGACGGTAAGAGGGCGCTTGCGGAAGATCGCGGTGGTACAAAACAGTAACGCCGCCCCATGCCTTCAATAGCTTTTTCTTTTCTGTAGCGGTTGATGCTTTTGCCAATTCCCTGGCGTGAAGACAAAAGATTGCAAGCTGATCTTGGGGGATGTGTTGGACGTGGTCTGGATTTTCTTTTAAAGCCTTGGTGATAGCTGCCACTTGAACAGGATATGCAGCAAGTACTTCTGTTGCGGTATCGATGGCTGTCAGGCCGGCGCCATAAACGTATGCAGGTAGGGTGAGGGGGTTTTTGATCAACGTTTCCGGAAGAGGGCGTTGATGCAAGCCCATCAAAAAATCCACGCCCATGCGAACCCCTTTGGGCCAGGTTGTGGTGGACAAAGTTTTGGGTTTGCCTGCCCCTGTGCAAAGCGCAACATGATCAAACCCGTGATCGATTAAATTTTCAATAGAGAGCGTTTTGCCAATGCGAATCCCATCCAGGTAATGATAGCGTGAATGGCGCTCAAGGATGAGACGAACAAGCATGAGAAAATTTTTATCCCAGCGAGCTGTGATGCCATATTCAGCAACGCCGCCAAATCCTTTGATCTTTCGGTGTTCGAGGTTTTTAGTAAGTGTAGACCACGTTTGAATAAGGTCAAAATCGTTCTGACCTGTGCCGATAAGGTGAGTGGGCAAGGGATCAACCTTCAATCCTTCAAAGAGCATCACTTGATACCCTTTTCTGAGCATTTCATAACCAAGGCCTATTCCAGCTGGCCCCATGCCCACAATGGCGACGGACTGAGAGTGGGGCGGCAGCGGAAGAGGAGTTAGATGAAAAGGATTCCATCGGGTCAACAAGCTGTATATTTCAACCCCATAAGGGAGTGAGAGAATATCAAGGAGCAAGCGAGTTTCCCCTTGCGGAATATTAACGGCGGTTTGATTTTGAAAAATACAACTTTTTTGACAATCGTTACAAATGCGATGCCCTGTTAAAGCCAGCAGTGGGTTGTCTATCATGACGATTGCCAGGGCTGTTAATAGATGGCGTTGTTCCATCAGCTCAAACATTTCAGAAATTTTTTGATCCAGGGGGCAGCCAGGCAAATCATCTTTTGAGGTGAGAGGCGTGGCCAACCCTTTTCGGCAGCTATCTTTCTGGCGCGTGTGACACTTCAAGCAATAGCCTGCTTCTTCCATGGCATAGGGTGAAAGCTGAACGGGGTCGGTTAGGTCAAATCCTTGGCGGGCGCGTTGGCGCTCAACCTTTTCTGACCAAATGCCGTTGCCATTGTTGGGGAGAGGATCAATAGCTTTATCCAGAAACCGCCAAGAAGGAAGAGAATGATAATCATGGCGCAGCTGTGGATAGAGCATGAAGTATATGAACTGACCGTGCCAGGGTTCTAGGTTCTTTTCCCCGGCGGTCAAAACAAGGGCCGCAAAATCTTCAAGGGAAGGCAGAGAGCTTGGGCTATAGGGGCTGGGAGCCAAGATGTCTGCAAGGGGTGGAAGGTGTGCGGGTTTATCTTTTTTGAGAATAAAGCGTTGGATGATCTTTTTACGAAAGTCAGCAACGATGGTTTCAGAGAGATAACGCTGTTGGAGATGGTGATAGCTTTCTTCAATACCAAATAGATGCGTGATGAAAGATTCAAAGACAGTCGCTTGTTCATCTTTGGGCAGATTATCTGCGTGCTTATGGTACTGTGCATGAAGATGCTCAAGGCCTTTTGATGAATATAAGTGTGAGGGGGTGAGGTGAGAAGTAGTCATAACCTATGGCTGTGTGCTAGTATGCCCTTAACATATATTTGTAAATAATGACTTACCCTACACCAAATGACTTTGATGTGAAAGATCAAGTGGTTTTTCTGCGAGCAGATTTGAATGTGCCTCTTGATGATCAAGGGCGTGTGACGGATTTATCGCGGGTGCGGGCGATTAAGCCAACTCTGGACTTCTTGGTTCAGCGGGGCGCCCGGATTTTGTTAGCATCACATTTGGGTCGCCCCAAGGGCGTTGCTGATCCAAAATTGTCGATGGGGCACGTTCTGCCCGGCCTTAAAGAGGTGTATCCTGATTATGATTTTCAGTTTGTTACCAGCACTGACCCTGCACAGTGGGGGATGGAAGCTAAACATTTAAACCCAGGACAAATCTTGGTTTCAGAAAATCTGCGGTTCTATCTAGGAGAAGAGCAGGGAGATCGGGCCTTTGCCACCCAATTAGCAACTGGCGTTGATTTATATGTGAGTGATGCTTTTGCCTGTGCTCATCGATCTCACGCTTCCATTGTTACACTGGCAAAACTTCGACCCGCTATGATGGGATTTTTGTTTGCCCATGAAATTGAAACGTTGACGCATTATCTGCGCCCGGCAAAAAAGCCCCTGACAGCGATTATCGGCGGTGCGAAAGTATCGACTAAGATTCGGTTGCTTGAAGCCCTTGTTGACAAGGTGGATGCTTTGGTTGTGGTGGGGGCGATGGCCAATACGTTTTTCCTGGAGCAAGGTCTGTCCGTTGGGAAATCTTTGGTTGAACCTGATTTTGTTGACCAGGCCACACGTCTTCGAGAGAAAATATCCAATAGTCCGTGCCAGTTTTTTTTGCCAACTGATGTGATGGAGGCCGATTCAATAAATCCGAATGCTTTAACCCGTATCTGTGATATTGATGATCTTCAGGAAGAAGATATTGTTGTTGATGCTGGGCCTGAAACCATCGACATGATAAAAAAGCAAATTGAAAAAAGTCAGACCGTTGTTTGGAACGGGGCTTTAGGCATTGCGGAAATTGAGGCCTTTGCCACTGGAACCAATGAAATAGGCCTATTTTTGGCTGATGCGACCCAAAAGAATAAGTGTGCCAGTATTGCAGGCGGGGGGGATACGCTGGCAGTTCTAGAAAAGGCAGGCGTTGCATCTGGCTTTACCTATTTGTCAACAGCTGGCGGTGCTTTCTTGGAGTGGCTTGAAGGCAACAGTCTTCCAGGAATTCATGTCTTCGAGGCCCGATGAAACAAAATTCACTTGACTTTAGTGTTACGCTCAAGTTGGTTGTTTGATGAATAGAGAAACAATTATGTCTCCGAAAAATTTAACAAAATATCCAACCGCAAGCTTTCGCGAGCTCTTTGTTATTTCGGGCCCGATTATTTTGGGTGTGTTGACCGGACACCTCATGCTGCTTGTGGACCGCTTATTTCTGTCACGCTATGCTGTAGATGCTATGAATGGCGCAGCTGTTGCTGGAAATGCTTCCTATGCTTTGTTGCTTATCCCCTTAGCTTTATGTGCCATCAGTGAAGTTTTTGTTGGTCAGTATAATGGCGCGGGTGCTTACCATGAAACAGGCAAAGCAACCTGGCAAATGATTTTGGTTGCGCTCTGCTCAACTTTTCTTTTTGTGCCCAGTGCTTTTTATATTGCGCCGCATTTTATTGACAGTTCGCAACATGTCTATGCACTCCCATACTTAAGAATTTTTTTAAGTGGGGGGGCTTTGTTATGTTTGTCCGCTGCTTTGAATGGGTTTTTTGTTGGGATTGGCCAAACCAGAATCTCTCTCTATTCGTCATTGGTTGGAAATGTTGTCAATATTGTTTTGGATCCATTGCTGATTTTTGGGTATGGGCCCTTTCCCAGTATGGGCGTTCAGGGAGCTGCCCTGGCAACGCTCTTGGGAGAAATTGCCATTTGTTTGTTTTTAGGATTTCATTATTTAAAACCACAAATACGCCATAAATTTAAAACCCTGACGATGAAGTTTGACGCTCATATTATGAAGGAAAGCGTTAAAATTGGTTTGCCGTCGGCTATTGGTCATACCGTTGAGGTGTTAGGTTGGACGATGCTTCTTTATTTTTCCTCTCAGCAACGCGATGTCTTTTTAACGGTTTTTATCGTGGGACAAACTATTTTTATCTTTTTTGTGTTTTTCACGGAGGGGCTTGAAAAAGGAACCACGGCGATTGCTGCAAATTTAATTGGCTCGAAACAAAGTGCTTTAATTCCCAAACTTATTGCGTCAGCATCTAAACTGATAACCTGTTGGCTGCTTGTTTTGTTCCCGATTATGGTTATTTGGCCTGAGGTTATTTTAGGCGTTTTTGAAATCGACCGGGCCCGCTTTATTTATGGCTCTGAAATTTACACCCAGAGCATATGGGCCTTGCGTTTTGTTTGGGTGTTTATGCTGGTTGATAGTTTTGTTTGGGTGCTTATTGGTATTTTGAAATCTGCAGGGGATACCATTTTTACTATGATTGTCAATCCAACATGTGCCTTCCTGTTTGGTTTTATTCCGTGTGTGGTTCTGATGAAAATGGATCTCATTAGCCCGTCTAATCAATGGCTGTTTATGATCTTTTATGCTGCGATGAATTTGATTTTCTTTAGCTATCGTTACCGATCAGGGAAATGGAAGAAATTAGACCTTGGCAGAAAAAACCAACCAGACCTTGGATAACCCAGTATTAGTCTAAATCTTCTGCTAAAATGTCAAAGATGTCTTTGTACGATTTGGTTCGAAGTATTGATAATCTGCAAAAAGGGATGACTTTTTCTAAATAATTCCAATCATTAATTTTTGCACCACTGATATCAAGTTGTTTCAGTGTCGAAAAAAAAGGGCCTATATGCCAAATTAAGCGCAAGGTATGAAGATGACTTTTGTCTGGAATAATTTTTTCAACAAAAGCGCGACGGTGAGCTAAAGGCACATGGGAAAGCGATTCTACAATCATTCTTGTGATGCTAGGAAAGCCATTTTGGTGCATGTCGTCTCTCGCGTCGCTGCTTATATTTTCATGAAATTCTTTTGCTAATTTTAATAAAGATTCTTTCTCATCTTCACGTGCAAAACGTTCAAGTAAAGCAATTCCTCTTAAACTATGAACATCTGGATGTGAAGGCTCAACTTCTGTCATGAAATCTGCAGCTCTTTTTAGCTCTTGTAGAGAATCATCAGATGAGAGAGGTTTGGTAAGGACCCCTCGAGCAAATGTCTCAAGGTGTGGGAATAGTTCTTTTTCTTCATCGCTAAACTCCTTAAAAGAGCTGAGATGCCAGGTCTCTACGCTGAAATCTATTGGAGCATAAGCCTCAGTTCCAGAATAGATTGAAGATAGCTTTCTAATGCATTCGAGAAAATCATCAGTTGGCGGTAACTCATCGGGAGAATAAGTATAATCTTTGTAGGTGAGGACTGTATTACACAACCTATATTGCCGCGTGCGATCTCCAAATTTTGCGAGGCTTTGTATTGTGCCTGCTAATATGAATGCCTGCCATGACGGCTCAGCTGTTTTTGGTAAAAGGGGTTCAAGTTTTTTGATGAGGCCGTTGAGATGTTTTTTTTCAGGAAAGAGGAGGTTATGTGCGCTTCCATAATCGATTTCAAGCCCGATTTCATACCAGGTTCTATATTCGATTCTACCGCTGATTAAGTGGAGTTCAACGTCTGAAAAAAGAGGATGATTCTTTTCTTCTGGGTAACCCGGCATTGAATATAGATTCATTTTTGTGAGGAGCAAAAGAAAAAAGCAGAAAAGGTATTTCATTGTCATTTTTTTTAGGTGTTTATTATACAATTTTAAAAGTGGATGCAAGGGTGGGTGACGCATTTTCTGATTTAAAGTGGCTTAATATAAGTAAAAATTAAGCAAAAACAAGTAACAAATCATATTAAATAAAAATTTTAAATAAAATTGTTGACATTGAATTATTGACCATATATGCATGGACTCATACTGATTGAAGTATAACTTTCTACAAATCCTTTTCCTTTTTTCCATATTATTCAGAGATAGATCTGCTAGATTCCCACAGCATGGCTGTGAAGTTTTTTTTAAGGATAACGTTGGTTTTTCGCCGTTGCTAGGTGGATGCACGGCCCCTACGTGGCAATCTCTAGATCTTCAAATTTATTATCAAGCACCAGAGCAGCAACAAAAACCGGCGGGGTTGTTTGGCTGTATAGGATAAGGAGCCCATTCCCCATTCCATCCTTGGTAAGGAAAGTTGCATGCTTTTGGACAGTTATTTTTTGCGTCATCTTCATTTGTTATTGGCGTTGATGTGTTAGCGACTTGGACGGATCCAGTAGGGGAGGTGCAATTTGCAGCATATCCAGCACCAGGACCAGAGCCGCGTGGTTTGGTTCCAACCTTTTTGGCGGTGACGGCATGAATCAAATGTAAGGAGGCAATAGAGATGAGGAAGAAGAATAAAAGTTTTTTTGAAAAATACATGATTTATTTCCCTGTTTTTTTAAAGCTTAGCTCAAGAATGCCAAGCTGTCTAGGTGGGAACTTCCCGCTTAATGACAGAAGCGTGTCACGTCGGCATCATATGCCGCACCGCTTTCACCCCTTTTTTAACACCCTTTTCAATTTAACCAAAGGAGAGACATATGTCGCACATCAAGCATAGCATGGCTGTGCAACCTTTAACCCTGAAGTCCATTACGGAGATGGGTCACTTTACTGGCTATGCCAGTGTTTTTAATGTGCCAGATCAAGATCAAGATCAAGATATCATTTTGCCTGGTGCATTCAGCGATTCATTGCAGCGGTACCACAACAAAGGTAAACGCCCCAAACTGCTTTGGCAGCACGATAGAACAGCACCGATCGGCCAGTGGACGGAAATCATTGAAGATGCCCATGGCCTGAAAGTGACGGGCAAGTTGTTGTTGGATGTGGCCCAGGCCCGCGAGGTTTATACCTTGCTCCAAGAAGGCGAAATTGATGGCTTGTCTATCGGTTTCATCAGCCAGAAACATCAACCCAATGGTGCGGGGGGATTCACCATTGAGAAGGTGGATTTGCTGGAAATTTCTTTGGTGACCTTTCCCGCACATCACCAAGCGCAGGTGCATAGGGTGAAACACCAAGCGCTGAACAACACTTGTCATCCATTTAATCAACAAAAGGAGATCATAGATATGACACAAATACAAAACACTGAAATACAAGAAAGACCAGCTGTTGCGATGACGCACAAGCAAGACAAAGAATACGGCTTTGCTTCGTTTGTCCGCTCGGGACAGGGATGGCACCAAAAGGGGTTGACCACAACTGCAGATGCCAGAGGGGGACATTTAATTCCAGAGATTCTCCATGACAAACTGCTGTCGGACATTGAAGCACTTTCGCCTTTAAGAAAATTAGCGCGGACGATGCAGATTTCGTCAAGCTCTGTTGATGTGCTTTTGACGCACTCCATCGCGGATGCCGGTTGGGCCACTGAGTTAGATGATCGTGCTGAGACAGAAGCAGGAGAGATCAGTAAACTTCGCATCAATGTTCATGAAATTTATGCCAAACCCCGGGCAACGCAAAAATTATTAGATGATGCCAAGGTTGATGTGGAAGCCTGGTTGATTCGAGGCGTGGCCGATCGAATGGCTCGCATGGAAACAGCCGCGTTTGTAAATGGGGATGGCAACAATAAGCCAACGGGGTTTTTAAGACATCAACGCTGTGACATCGCCGAGCATAATCCACAAGCCATTGGCACTTTAAACTCTGGTGTGGATGGGGATTTCCCCGAACAAAAACCAGCGGATCTTCTGATTGATTTGATGCAAAGCCTTAAAACCAAATATCTCCGCGGTGCCTGTTGGGTGATGTCCCGCTCAGCCATGGCGGCGGTACGGAAGCTGAAAGATCCGGCAACAGGTCATTACCTGTGGCAACCGGGCCTTGGTGGGTCAGTATCAACACTCTTGGGATATCCGGTTGAAGTTTGCGATGAAATGCCGGCTTTACAAGGCGGACAAGCCGCAACAGCCATTGCTTTTGGAAACTTCCAGGAAGCTTACCAAATCGTTGATCGTAGTGGTATGCATATTCTCCGTGATCCATACAGCGCTAAACCCTACGTTGAGTTCTATATCACCAAACGGACGGGTGGCGCAGTGGTCAACCCGGAAGCCTTGAAACTTTTGAGTTTCCAAACGTAACAAGACATTAAATACAGATAGCGCCTTTCAAGCAAGCGATCCAGGTCAATCCTGGATTTTTTTGTTTGGGGCGCTTTTTTTATGAAAGGACACCCCATGATTAAGATATTGGATCCACCGGCCCAGCCAGCGGTTTCCGTTAATGATCTCAAAACTTACCTGCGCATCAGCCATGATCAAGCAGATGAGATCTTGATGCAGGCGTTAACCGCCGCTCAGGAAAATCTTGAATTAAAACTCAATCTTAAATTAATCACCCAACGCATTTGGGCTACCTGTGCCGGTCGGCCTGTGATGCAGGGAAGTAGCAAGATGAAGCAAACATACAGGGGCGCGGTTGAGAAGATGATTGCCATTCCCATTGCCCCGGTTCAAAAAATTTACGCTGCGTGGGCCATTAAAAAGGGCCAGGAACGAGAACTTGATCTCACCACTCTTCAGCAAGAGCAAGAAGGAGAGCGCTGTCAAATCAGAGCCAACCTTCAGCCTCTCGAAGTTTTGAAAATAGAAGCCAAAGTGGGCTTTGGCCTGAATCCAGCAGATGTGCCGGGATCGCTGCGCATGGCAATTTTGATGCTGGCGCAAAGTTATTATCGAGGCGGTGTGGGACTAAACCTGGATGCATTGAAGGAGCTGCTGCTCCCCTTTATGAAGAGGGGGGTGTGATGGCCATAAAAATAACGCCTTTTGATTTAATAGACCCCATCACCGTGATTCATATGGATACGGACCGATGGGAACTGATAGCTGTTTTTAATGCCTGGGCAGCGGTTCGAGCCATCAGGCCCAGCCATGAACGATTGACCTACTATGCCGAACAAAAACAACTTCGGGCTTCCTACCGAGTTTGGACCGAGGGACGCCAACCCTTGGAACACCATCATTTGATTAAGTGGCGGGGCCGCTTTTTTGAATTAGCGTCAGAGCCAGTCCAGGATTCAGAAAATCCGTGGATGTATTTTGTCATGCAAGAGGTGCGATATGATTTATCCAACTATCTTGAAACTTAAAGAAGAGCTGGCGGAATACTTTCATCTACCGGTTTATCTGCAGGTGCCGATGAAAGCCAAACGCCCTTATGGAACGCTGGTTGTTGAAAATGTGACTGTGGGACAAGGAGGCTACCACCAACAGATTATGATGGAGGGAATCATCACAATTTGGTTTGATGGCTCGCAAGCGGCGATGGAACAGCGCCTGCTGGAGCGGTTGAGAGACCTATCTCAGGTGTCCATTGAAGATATTGAGGAATCGATGCAATTTTTAGCAGGGCCGACAGTCAAGATTAAGTCTATCAAAGAGGGCGGAAGGGGGTATCAAATTCAGTTGAGAGGACGGAGAAAAGGATGACGTTTATTGGAAGGAGATTGCCACAGTCGTTTCACTCCTTCGCAATGACGGTAAATAAAAACCACCGCCGCCTCGCAATGACGACTTTTATACACGTCATCCTGAGAAGCGCAGCGGCGTGAGGATCTAGGTTGAGGAAGGAGATTGCTGCGTTGGCCCAAAGGCCTCCTTGCAATGACGAACGGACGAGTT
>PKTP01000004.1 GCA_002869105.1 Alphaproteobacteria bacterium | reverse complement strand
TAGAGACGACAAGAGCTAGAATAAAACTGGCTAATAAGTGATTCATTTTTCCTCTTTAATCTGTATTTTAAGTAACGATATTTTCACTTCATATAAGAACAAGTTTTTTTTTCAAGGTGTATTTATTTTGAATTGCCCTTCCGCACGACCGCGAGGCGGTGGTTTTTATTTTTCTTCGTCATTGCGAGGAGGTCTTTAGGCCGACGTGGCAATCTCCTTCTTTATTCAGCAGATCCTCACGTCACTGCGTTCCTCAGGATGACGTGTATTTTTTGTCCTTGCGAAGCGGCATATCATGCCAACGTGGCAGTCTCCTTTCTGAACACCATCTGCAACACACTTGCCTGAGGCCGTCACGTTTGATAAACAATAGAAAAACGGATTGATATGACCATTTATCTACACGAGCACGATCTTCCGTCATCTTTTAATGCTGGCCCTGCCGTTGCCATCGATACAGAAGCCATGGGCCTTAACATCAAACGGGATCGTTTGTGTTTGGTGCAAGTGTCAACAGGGGATGGGACAGCGCATCTGGTTAAAGTTGCTGCTGATCCGAAACCAGCGCCGCATCTCACAAAAATACTCACCAACCCAGGCTGTGAAAAAATTTTTCATTATGCGCGGTTTGATGTTGCTCATCTAAAAAACACGTTTAAGTGCGAGATGCCCACTGTTTTTTGCACCAAGATTGCCTCCAAACTCGCCCGCACATATACGTCGCGGCACGGGCTCAAAGATTTGTGTCAAGAACTGCTCAATATCCAGTTGGATAAAGCCTGTCAAACCAGTAATTGGTCAGCGCCAACTCTCAGCGACAGTCAAAAAGCTTATGCCGCTCAAGATGTTTTATACCTCCATCAGCTCAGAGAAACCCTGGTCAACCGCCTGACAGAGCTCAATCGGCTCTCTCTGGCTAAAAAGCTATTTCACTCCGTTGATGCCCTGACCGATACAGAATTAGCTGGATTCTCATCCGAATTCGTATTATCACATGAATAATATTTTTTTTTGAGGAGTTGTTATGCCCCGTGTTATTTTTGTAACCCCAGATGATAAAAAAATTGAAGTTGATACACCAGCTGGCCTGTCATTGCTAGAAGTGGCCCATGCCAACAACGTCGATCTTGAAGGAGCCTGTGAAGGCAGCCTGGCGTGCTCCACTTGCCATGTGGTGGTTGACCCTGAATGGTACAAGAAACTTGATGAAGCCAGCGAAGATGAAGAAGACATGCTGGATCTTGCTTTTGGCCTGACCCACACCTCTCGTCTGGGCTGTCAGATTATCATCACCGATGAACTTGATGGTATTACCGTCCGCTTGCCTGAAGGCACCCGCAACATGCAATTGGATTAATAATCCATGCCCTTGAAATGGACCGATGTTACAGAGATGGCCATTCAACTAGAAGAAGCGCATCCCGATGCAGACATCGTTTACCTGAGGTTTACAGATCTATGGCAATGGGTCCAAGACCTTCCCGACTTCAAGGATGATCCGCAAAAGTCCAATGAGAAAATTCTCGAAAGCATCCAAGCCGCTTGGATTGAAGAGCGCGACGAACCCTAACCCCTTTTACCCCCCTATCAATTTGGGTTCAAAACAGGTCGATTTGTGTCAAAAAAGGGGTCATTTTGATCAAAAACCCGCCTGTTTGGGCTCGAATTTAACCTGTTTTTAACGAATTTTTCTTGAAAAAAACCACAAAGAACGCCACATATAGATCCATGGAAACCAATAATATAAACACTGAAATGCCCGCATCCAACCCAAAAGATCTTGGCTTTACCAAAAAACCGCACGAAACCCGTGTGGTGGTTGCCATGTCAGGGGGGGTTGATAGCTCCGTTGCTGCCGCTCTCATGGTTGAAGCAGGCTATGATGTTGTTGGCGTCACCATGCAGTTATATGACCATGGTCTGGCCTTACAAAAAAAAGGGACCTGCTGTGCTGGCCAAGACATCTACGATGCCTCAATAGTGGCGGATAAGATGGGTTTTCCACACTATGTTTTGGATTATGAATCCCGCTTTAAGCAAGATGTCATTGATGAGTTTGCCGATTCCTATCTCAAGGGGGAAACGCCCATCCCCTGTATCCGGTGCAATCAAACGGTTAAGTTTCGGGATCTCTACAAAACAGCCAAAGATTTAAACGCCGATGCCCTGATCACGGGTCATTATGTCCGCCGCCTTGAAGGCGTTGAGGGCGCCGAGCTTCATCAAGCCGTTGACCCCACCAAAGATCAGAGCTACTTCCTTTTCAGCACCACCCAAGATCAACTGGATTATTTGCGCTTTCCCTTAGGCGGTCAGGAAAAAGTTGAAACCCGTCAACTTGCTGAACGCTTCGGTTTAGAAGTGGCGGATAAGCCAGACAGCCAAGATATCTGCTTTGTGCCCAATGGCAACTATGCCAGTTTGGTCCGCAAGCTACGCCCAGAATCCATTGTTCCCGGCAACATTGTCCATCTGGATGGCACCGTTATGGGCACTCATCCGGGCATCATTGGCTTTACCATTGGTCAGCGTAAAGGTCTGGGCATTGGCGGCCGTAAAGAAGGTACGTCGCCGCTTTATGTGATTGATATTCGCCCTGAAACCCATGAAGTGGTCGTTGGCCCTCAAGAAGCGCTCGCCAAAAAGTCTCTTCCAATCAAGGAACTCAATTGGTTAGCGCCCTCATTAAAGCAGGGCAACCAACCTCTCTCGTGCACGGTTAAAATCAGATCAACGCATAAACCCGTTCCCGCCAAGATTGAATTGATCTCGGACCAGGAAGCCTGCATTTATTTTGAGACACCCGAATACGGCGTGGCCTCAGGTCAAGCAGCGGTGTGTTATGATGGCTCTCGCGTTCTGGGCGGCGGCTGGATTACAGGTTAATCAATCCTTGCAAAGCGCTTTTTGCCGCCTTTCTGAACGACTGTTCAGGAGATACCCATCATTGCCGCCCTCCTGATCCCTTACTTGGTTTTTGTCATTGCGAAGGAGTGAAACGACTGCGGCAATCTCCTTTCCCTAGATAGTTGTCATTGTGAGGCAGTGTTCTTTATTTTTTACTCGTCATTCTGAGCGACAGAATGGCGCGTAAGAATCTCCTTTTTAATTCATTAGATCCTCACGTCACTGCGTTCCTCAGGATGACGTGTGTTTTTTTCCCTTGCAGAGGCGGAGCGCCGCCCCCACTTGTCATTGCGAGGCGGAGCGCAGCCCCAACGTGGCAATCTCATCCTTATAATTGAGATCCTCACGTCGAAACGATGTTCCTCCTCAGGATGACGTATATTTTTTTCCCTTACAGAGGCGGGGGTTTTTATTTTTCTTCGTCATTGCGAGGAGGCCTTTAGGCCGACGTGGCAATCTCCTTCACGCACCCCTCTCAACTCACTGGGAGTGAATCAACCAAGTGTTTCAAATCCGCCGGAACATCAGGGCCGAACAGCCAAGTGCGCACACGGCCAAGCCAGCCTTTTTTCGATTGATCGCCTAACAGCTGCGCGCCTTCTTCAGAATCCAACAAGCCGTCAAACTCTTGCCCACCGGATCCACTATCAGAGCCACTGCTTGGACTCTCTGCCACCACAGCCCGCTGCGCTTCTGTCAACAATCCAGCTCGCAATCCGGTTTCTCCGGCGCTCTCATCAACGTCGGTACCCTCACTCAGCCCTGAACCCAGATCCATGGCCACATCACCCTTTTCAGCAACTGCCACATTGCTTGGCTCACTTCCATTGCTGCTAAATGAACTCTCGGCTATATCGGCGACTTGCGCTTCCTGTTCCTGGCCTTGGGCTTTTTCTAACAGCTCACTGAGTTGTTTGGTTTGGCCCGGATCCAACTCTCCAACACCATCATGGAACTGGATAATCATTTTCCGCAGGTCATCCCGGGCGGTGGTTAGGGGGTCTGTCCCGCGCCATCTCGCCAAGTTGGTAATAACATTTTGATAATGCCGGTCAAACTCCCCATGAAATCCAACCGCCCAATTCATCACACTCAGCATGATGAGTTGTTGTTTGTTTCTTTCGTAAATATTATAGGAAGTATAAAGCAATTCTCCTGCCATGCCCGCAACCGGAATCACCATCAGGTTACTGACCCCATAGGTCAAAATCCGTGTCAGCGCCCGCACGCCTTGCAGGTTTTTGTTATAGAATTCTGGTGATGACCGAAACTGATTCAGGTCGCGCCCACTCCAATCGGACCAAACCTTGCGGCCCAATTCCCGGCCACTCATCAAGCCAGTGCCGGCCAAATACAACCCCAAGGCCGATGAATAGGCCCAGGCATTGGGATCATTCAATCCTGGAGAATAAATATATTGATTAGCTGAAGAATCAAAACGATTATCTTCATCATAAGCAAAATAAGAACTAAATATCGCCCAAGGCAAAATCGTAAAGCCCAGGCTGCCGCCAATGGCTTCACAGACCTTAAGGGACATCGGTTTCTTTTGCGGTGCCCAAGGTGCTTCTGGATCTGTGCTGGACAGGCCGATCACCCTCAACAAACTTAACAGTTTAGCGTTTTGTTTTTCTTCATCGGTTTGCGGCGCCCGGAACAATTGACCAATCTGCTGTCGCAGCTGCATGATCCGCGCATCATCCATCTCCAACAACGCTTGGTAACTGTGCATTAATTGGTTTTGAAGGGTGCCGGCAATGTTTTTCTTCAGCAGGTTTTCTTCGAAATTCCGGTTCATCCGTTGCTGGATGCCATTATAATCGGTTGATAATACCCTGCCCACTGCTTAACTTATCCAGAAAATTGGTGAATACGTAACACCCAGCCAAGTAATATATCCCACCATCTACCGAATTACGCACTTTTGGAATACTGGAATTCCAAGAAACCCGGCCATAAACCACCAAATTGCTATACCCATCTTGGACTGAAAATCCAGCATTGCCCAGATAGGCAAGCGCCCGTAGTATTTCTTTTTTCGATCGGGGTTTTTCAAAACCACCCGCGGTTAAATCTTCAAATAGCTCATGCACCACTGCCGTTGCCGGGGCAAACACAGTACTGCCATAGGGGCAGAAAATGGATCAGCACTATCGCCAGTTTCTCCTTGAAGAACAAAAAAGCTTACGTTGGGACTGGCACCAAAGATTTTTGCCCAAAGCCATAGACGATGAAACACCAAGACCCAATGATACAATTTTTTTTACAATCGATAATTTTGTTTCTTCCTGAAACGTTGCCCGGCCAAAACCCATTGGCTGAGGCTGGCTGATCTCCATATCAGCCATTAACTTTAAGTAATTTTCTTGCTCAGCCTCAGTCAACCCCAGGGTCTCAGGCCCTCTAGACCCCTGAACCTCTGGGGCTTCACCGTCGCTTTCAGGATGTTGTGCAAAAACGTTCAGGCATATAAACAGGCCTAAAAAAGTAAATAAAATGGTTTTTTGTATATTCATTATTAAATCCAAAGTTATGTTATGTTAACTTCTTTCTTATCAGATCTCAGGTTTAACGATAGCTTAAATTCTCTTAGGGATAGAAAAAATGTCCGAAACATGTTAATTTGAAGAAAATGGAGGCTAAATAACATGAAGTATTTTATTTTTATTTTAACTATGTTTATAACAACTGTACATGCTGACAACTCAAATCAAACCAGTCCTGATCATTCTTCCTTTGCGTCAAAGCAAAAGCAAAGAACTCCAACCCCTGCTGTCAACACAGAGGCTGAAAAAAAGCTGAAAACAACACGGATCAACCCAATAATTCCTGCGATTGCCAAAACGCAAACAGTGAAGAAGCAGCTCAAGAAGCGTAAACCCGCTGATCCAGCGCCGGTAAATATCCGTCAGGCTTGATTAGGGGGGCACTCCTCTTTATCGCCCTTGCGCGAGGACGTTTATTTTTTTACGCGTCATTCTGAGCGACAGAATGGAGCGTGAGAATCCCCTTCCTGATTCATTAGATATCCTCACGTCGGAACGATGTTCCTCCTCAGGATGACCCTACTCTTCGTCATTGCGAAGGAGTGAAACGACGGCGGCAATCTCCTGCTATTTACCGTTCCTCAGGATTATTTCAGTTTTTAAGAATACAGCGGCGATAAAAAATCAGAAGCATCGCAGACATCAGTAATTCAGGCATCGCACCAAACGAACTTTTGATAAGAGCCAGAGCAATTCGATTATCAATGTGCAACAGAGTATTATGAATAAGGTAGCCTACCATTCCTGCAGCCGCAAAAAGAACCACAGTCGACAAATATAATTTCCCAAGCAAAACCGCGTGCTCCTTAGTAATGGACCAAGCATATTTTAATGTCGAAGGTTTGCTTGTAAATGCCAAAAAGTTCCCAAAAATAACCCTTAATAAAAACACACCAGAGGCCATGGCCAGAAAGACTTTAAATACAATACCCCATTGAAGCTGAATCTGGTGCCAGCTCTTAAAATAATCTACCCCCTGTTCAAGGAGATCTTCACCAAAACCATCAGGAGAAATTAAGGAGAGTGTATTAAAGTCATAGGACAACCAATGAAAAATAAAAAAAATAACTTCACCACACCCAAATATTTTCAAAAACCAAGCGCCCGCACGTCTGAAGCATCGGCCTAAAGACTGTTGTGTGTAGATCTCTGGCAAAAAGCGCTCAACCAATTTTTTGGGCATATAAAGAAACGAATATAAAAGAACCGGCACACTCAAGGCAATAGGCAGAAGTAACTCCCTCCACTCTGGGTCTAAAATTTCTGAGTTTAAAATTTCTGAGTTATAGAGAAGCTCATAGCCAGCTGACAGCAAAGCATAAGGAATACCCAGTATCAGAAAAAAACCGATATTTTGATAAAAAACCTGCACTGCATCACGAATGATCGATAGCGCTGTAATTTTTCTTTGATGAGGTGCCATAATATTCTCCTACACTTAAATGTTATCATGATCTTTTTATTAACAAAACGATAATATAGTTTATTTTGGAGAGCTTGGCAGACCGCCATTGCGATATGCATACATACTAAAATTCCTACACTACCTATGAGGTGATGTAGGAATTTAGATGGATCTTTTCAAGATGAGGGGTGGTGTTTTTTAATTCAGATTTTGCCCTCACGTCACTTCGTTCCTCAGGATGACCCGGTGATTTTTCACCCTTACACGAGAGCCCTCTTGATTTATTTCTTGATAAAAAATACAGTTGCCTCATGGAAAAATATCACATTGGTATTGTTGGCCATGGGGCCTGGGGCCGCGCTCTTGCAAAATGCGCCCACGAAGCGGGACATTTGGTTACTGCTTGGTCTCGTCAACACACAACCGCCTCAGATTATCAGCTCACCCAAAGCCTCACGGATCTGGCCCCGTGCGATATTTTGATTGTTGCCATCCCCTCAGCTGCCCTTAAAGACGTTTTGTCAGACATGCAGGCAGCCGCTCTTGCGCCTCCTCTTCTGATTAATGCCACCAAAGGGCTGGAGCAAAGCACGGGACATTTGTTGTCAACGCTGTATCAAGAAGCTTTTCCGCAGGCTGCGCGGGGTGTTTTATCGGGTCCAAACCTTGCCCATGAAATTTCTGCAGGTCTCAGTGCGGCGTCTTCTCTTTATTGCCCAACCGCCTTTTGGCCCAAACTCAAAACGCTTTTCAATCCCCTCTCTTTGCGCCTTTATCACTGTACCGATGAAATCGGCATCCAAATTGGCGGGGCCCTTAAAAACATCATCGCCATTGCAACGGGATATTGTCACGGCGCCAAGCTTGGCAAAAACATGGAAGCGTTGGTCATGACCCGCGGCCTGCATGAAATGGTTCGCCTGGGTGCGCGCCTGGGGGCCCAGGTTTCCACGTTTTCAGGTTTATCTGGTATGGGGGATACTATTTTGACCTGCTCAAGCCTTCAATCCCGCAACTTTCGCTTTGGTATGATGCTTTCTGAAGGCAGTACTGTCTCAGAGGCCTTGCATCAAATTGGCACCGTTGAAGGTGTTTCAACCGCCTCATCCTTGACAAAACTATTAAATCAGCACCCTGTTGATTTGCCCATTTGCCAAGCGGTGATTCAATTAATTCAAAACCAAAAAAAACCAGCCGATCTGATTCAAATGCTATTGGCACGCCCTCTTAAAAAAGAAACCGATCATGACACTTTGCCGCTATAACTCGCGATCCCTCATTGCCTTATCTGGCGCCGATGCTGCTCATGTTCTACAGGGCCTCATCACCCAGGATGTTCACGCGCTCGAAAAAAGCCCTCTGCTTTACACGGCATGGCTTAATGCTCAAGGACGATATCTTTTTGATTTTTTCTTATTTCTGATTGGGAATACCTATTATGCCGTCATCGAATCGGGTCGATCCGCCGAATTCATCAAAATGCTGAGCCTGTATAAACTTCGGAATCATGTTGATATTCAAGATCTCTCATCCTCATTCTCTGTTTTGATTGATACCGTTCCCTATTCACCAGACTGCCCTTTGGACACTTTTTTTAAAGCGCACGATCCCCGTTATCCCAGTCTTGGAACGATTATTGTGGTACCAGAAAAGGTCTCTGTTCAAAACCTGCACGATGAAATTCATTTTCAAAACCATCGATATGTCCTCGGCATTGCAGAGGGTAGTCAAGAACTGAGCGTTCAAAAAAGCGTCATTATTGAATATCATTTTGATGCAATGACCGCTCTGAGTTGGACAAAAGGGTGCTACATGGGTCAAGAGCTGATGGCCCGCACCAAACATCGGGGTGGCATTCACAAAGAGTGCATGGGCTTTACCTTTAACGCCCCACCGCAGGAAATAGGAACGGCTCTATACATCATTGAAACCAAAATTGGGGCTCTCCTCTGCCATACGCAAACCCATGGCCTTGGCCTGGTGCGTCATGAATATAAAGACCTTTTGCGGGCAAATCAGTTCCATGTCCAGGATGACAAAGGCAACGGTCTGCAATTGATCCCTTCACCCCTCAGTCATTTTTTCAAATGACCGGGGAAGAATATAGTTCCCAACGCCGATGAAATTGGGTATAAAAGGACAGTTAAATAAATCTTTTCGGATCTTAAGTATGTTCTTCAACAAAATCACTAAAATTTTTTCAGCCGACATGGCCATCGACCTTGGAACAGCCTTCACGCTTGTATATGTCCGGGGTAAAGGAATCGTTCTTAATGAATCCTCTGTTGTTGCCATGGCCACCATTGATGGCAAAAACAAAGTGCTTGCTGTTGGAAATGAAGCCAAGCAAATGGTTGGCCGGACGCCTGGAAACATTCGGGCCATTCGCCCGTTGAAAGATGGGGTGATCGCTGACTTTGATGTCACGGAAGCCATGATTAAGCACTTTATTCAAAAGGTGCATCGCAATAGCTTATTTGCCCGTCCTCAAATTGTCATCTGTGTGCCTTCAGGGTCAACAACGGTTGAACGTCGTGCGATTCAGGAATCAGCTGAAAGTGCCGGGGGTCGTCGGGTTTTCTTGATTGAAGAGTCCATGGCTGCTGCCATTGGTGCGGGCTTGCCTGTCACTGAGCCCACCGGATCGATGATCGTTGATATTGGCGGTGGTACCACAGAAATCGCTGTTATCTCCCTTGGCGGCATTGTGCACTCGCGCTCTGCCCGTATTGGAGGAGACAAAATGGATGATGCGATCATCAACTATATTCGGCGCAAATACAACTTGCTCATCGGTGAGGCAACGGCTGAAAAAATCAAAAAAGAAATCGGCTCTGCCTCAATGAAGTCAAAAGAAAATAAAAAAATGTCTGTTAAGGGCCGTGACTTGGTCGCTGGGGTTCCCAAAGAAATTACCATCACAACACACAATATTGCTGAAAGCCTGAGTGAAACCGTTTCTGCCATCATAGATTCGGTCAAAGTAGCTCTTGAAGAAACAGCACCAGAGCTCTCTGCCGATATTGTTGATAAAGGAATTATGCTAACCGGTGGGGGCGCGCTCCTACGTGATTTAGATCAAGTCCTCCGGGATGCAACAGGCCTACCGGTTTCAATTGCTGAAGATCCTTTATTATGCGTCGCTCTGGGAACAGGGCAAGCTCTAGAACAAATGAGCGTTCTTAATAACGTATTGATTAAACAGCTGTAAATGAAAACCCCATGAGCAGTGGATGTCTAAAAAAAGACTTTTCTCAAAACCTGCCTCATCTTCCTCAGGCACCTTTGATAAACAGTTAAAAGAGTCTTCTTCTATTCTTTTTCTCTTTTCCTATCGTAAGGCTTTGAAAAAGTCTTTCATTGTCCTAACTCTGTTGGTGTTTTCATGCTTGCTATTAGATCTGATTAAGCCAAAGATGTGGATCCATCTTAAAGATTACACCCAGGAACGCTTGCAGAGGCTGATCGCCCCTGCTCTATCCGTCATGCGTAAAGCTGAGCATACCTTTTCCTTCCGGCTTCCTATAGAAACACAAAACGATATCAAAGAACATGTGAATAAAATAGAGGCCTTACAATCCAAGATTCAACAACTCGAGATAGACATAGAGGAACTCAATCATCTCAAAGGGTATCAAGACAACGCGGCACTCAGCAAGGATGCCATCACAGCTAAAATCATTGGATTTCCTGGCCAGCCTTTTAAGCAAAGCATTCTTCTCGATAAAGGCACAGAGGACAATATCAATATCAACGATCCTCTGGTTTATCATGGCACGGTTATTGGCCGCATCATTAAAACATCCCCCCACTTTAGCTATGGACTGTTATTATCAGACCCTAGCTCCAAACTGCCCATTATCATGGATGAATCAAAACAAAAAGGAATCGCTTCGGGTATGGGGAATAATCGGATCAAAATACGCTATATCCAATCCCAAGATGATTTAGAGCCGGGCATGACCCTCAGCACAAGCGGTAAAGGGGGTGTCTATCCTCCACGCCTAAACATTGGCCGTATTGAAAGCATCAAGCCAGATTACGTCATCGCCAGGCTTAGAATCAATCCACGCAACATCCTTTTTATATCCATTGTGCGGACAGCAGAAATCCACAAGCGTCTTTTTAAGGATGAAGATGCCTCTTCAACCTAAAACAAAACAAAGCAATCATCTTTATTTGCGCCTAGAGATCCTCTTGTTTGCGCTCACCTCGATATTTTTAGACATTCTATTCAATGGCTTCTTTTTAATGCCTTTTTTTAGTTATGGGTTTGTGTTTTATCTTGTTTTGTCGGACCTTAAATATGAATGGGTTCTCTACAGCCTTGTATTTGGTATTAGCCTTGGCCTCTCTCAAAATTTGCCTCTGGGCTATTATTTAACAAGTATATTGGTATGCTGTGGCCTTTCTCATATCGTCAGTGTATGGATGAAAAAAACGCGGTTTCAAAAAGTATGGATTGCCTACGCCCTGATCGTTAGCGCCATCTATCTCTTCCAGTTTTTAGGAGGACTTTTCTTTCTCAAAACTGTGATGCCCACGCATTTCATCCTGAAATATATTTTAACTTGGACCATCTTTCCCCTTCAGATGCATATTTTTCAAAAGGGGACAACACATGGCTAAAGGGTCGATTGAGTCTTTTTCAACACGCGTTGTTGTTTTAATCGGTTTAATGTCTCTCTGTTTTATGGTTTTAGCTGTCCGGCTTTATTATCTGCAGGTGTACAAAAGGGATCACTATACAATGCTTTCGGATAAGAATCGCATTCAGACAACGCCAATCAAGCCCCAAAGGGGTAAAATACTGGATCGTCATGGCGCCGTTCTTGCTTTAAACAAACCTAAATATCACGCTGTTCTTGATCGGCGCAAAAATAAAAACCTCTCCGAAACTCTAGAAAAAATCAGTCAACTGATTACGCTCTCAGAAGAAGAGAGTGAAGCCCTCATAGAAAAAGCCGATAAAATTCCAAAATATATTCCCCTTGAAATCAAAAGAAACTTGTCATGGGAAGAACTATCCATTCTTGAAATCAATAGTTTTACGATCCCTGGGCTCGAGGTTATCAAAAGTGATGAGCGGTTTTACCCCCATAATAAATCTCTCAGCCATGTTCTCGGATATGTGAGCAAGCCCAATCAAGAGGAAGTTTCTAAAAATATTCTTCTTTCTGTTCCCGGGGTGGTCATTGGAAAAAGTGGTATTGAACGCTCCTATGACGAAGATCTGCGCGGAGATTTTGGCCAATTAGAAACAGAAAACAATGCCCTTGGTCAAAAAATTCGCACTCTCTCCAAAGAGCCATCTCTTCCTGGAGAGGATATCTCTCTTACAATAGACCTTCCTTTACAAAATCATATTTATGATGTGCTCAAAGACTATAAAAGTGCCGCTGCCATCGTCATGGATGTTCATACCGGAGAGATTCTTGCCCTTGTTTCAATCCCTGGCTTTGATCCCAATGTGTTTACAAAAGGGATTTCATCAAAAGACTGGCAAGAACTTCTGAGAGAAGAAAGTCATCCTCTCGTTAATAAAGTTATTTCAGGCTTATATAGTCCAGGGTCTCTCATTAAAGTCTTCATTGCGTATGCTCTCCTGAAAAACCCACATATTGGATCCACGTATAAAGTAGGGTGTGATGGTAAATACCCTGTAGGATCACACACTTTTCACTGCTGGAACAAAGGTGGCCACGGATCAACAAATTTACTCAAAGCCATTGTCCAGTCTTGTGATATCTTTTTTTATAAAGCAACTCAACTTTTAGGGATCGACAAACTTATTCAAACCCTCTCTGATTTTAAATTTGGGCACTTAATAGGCATTGATCTAGATCCCGAAAAATCTGGTCTACTGCCCTCTCCTGAGTGGAAAAGAAAACTGTATCAACAGCCGTGGTGGCTCGGGGATACCATCAACTTATCCATTGGTCAAGGAGCGCTTCTTGCAACCCCACTTCAATGGGTTTATGCTATCTCAATGATTGCCAATGGTGGTCATGATATTCAACCTCATCTCAGAAAAAGTGATACTATTGCGCCACAGCACACAAAAATCACAGAAGATAACACTCAATTTTTACAAAAAGCACTCGATCAAACCGTCAATAGCTCAAGCGGAACGGGTCGACGTGCTCGACTTAATATCGCAGATTTTCGTATCGCCGGCAAAACATCAACCAGCCAAGTCAAGCGAATCACGTTAAAAGAGCGTCAGCAGGGGATTCGCTCTGTCAATGATACACCTTGGCACCTTAGAGATAATGCAATTTTCACTGGCTACGCCCCCGCTCACAACCCCAAATATGCCCTTGCTCTCATCATTGAACATGGCGGTTGGGGGGGGCGCACCACTGGACCTGTGGTCAAAAATATTTTTCAATACATCTATCACAACCTATATAAGAAGAGTCATGTTATTTCATAACTTAAAAAAAATGAATAAAACCCTTCTTGTTTTAATGTTGGCCTTTGTTGGTCTTGGCCTTGCCTTATTATACGATGCAGCCGGCGGCGATGTATCACCTTGGGCACAAAATCAATTGATCCGATTTTTAATTGGCATCGGGATTTTTTTAATAATCGTTTATAGCCCGATTCAGTTCTGGATCAAATATGCCTATAGCCTCTACTGCATCGCGATTTTATTGCTGTTATCAGTCCTCGTGATGGGACATATAGGGATGGGGGCGCAACGATGGCTAAGAATAGGCCCCATTAATATTCAACCTTCAGAGATCATGCGGGTTTCTCTCATTTTATCTTTGGCGTGCTATTTTCATCGTCGGACCCATGAAGAAATTCAAAAACTATCAACACTCTTCGTTCCCCTGTTAATGATTTTAATACCCGCAGCCCTTGTCGCTAAACAACCTGATTTGGGGACTGCCATCATGATTGTTGCCAGTGGTGTTCTGATGCTTTTTATTGCCGGGGTGCCAAAGCGAGTCTTTATCATTTCTGGCGGTGCTATTCTGGCCCTCATCCCGGTTGCTTGGAATTTTTTACATACCTATCAAAAAAAGCGCGTTCTCACATTTTTAAACCCTGAACGAGATCCCTTTGGAGCCGGCTATCATATTATGCAATCAAAAATAGCTCTGGGGTCAGGGGGAATTTTTGGCAAAGGGTTTATGGCTGGCACACAAAGTCATCTCAATTTCTTGCCAGAAAAACAAACCGACTTTATTTTCACGCTCTTTGCTGAAGAGTTTGGATTTGTTGGGAGTTTGGTGCTCCTTTCTGGGTATTTCATGCTGATTATTACAGGTATTTATGTTGGCCTTCGCTGTCAGAGCTCATTTTGTCGACTAATGGCGGTGGGCCTGAGTGGAACTATTTTCTTATATGTTTTTATTAACATTGCCATGGTTATTGGGTTATTACCCGTTGTTGGCGTTCCTCTTCCTTTTATATCTTATGGGGGGACAGCCATGTGGACACTTCTCATTTCCCTCGGGTTTATTATCAATGCTGATATAAACAAGGATCAAAGGCTACAGCGCTACTATTGAAATAATTCTCACTATATAAGAATTGTTATTATTTTTCTAATTGATTACATCTTGCTATGTTGTGGGGATATTTGTGTTTCATCCATATGATTTATGCACCTCAATTTAAAAACATACAATGCTATCATTTCAACGAAGTTAAGAGAAGAAGTCGACTGGTTTTTAAAAAAATATAACTTACATCATTTTTCCTATCAGCGGTTTTACGATGATGGCAGACACCTTAGTTTATTTAATAATTTGGAGTGGAGTGATTTTTATCTTGAATCACTCAATGAAAATAGCATTGCTTTTATTGAAAATGCCACAGGATTAGACCCCACAACGTTGAATCTTCGACTTTGGCCAACAGACTTAAAAGACAATGTTATCAATGCCCTCCACCAATACGACATCTGGAACGGTGTCAGTCTTTATCAAAAATTTTATGAAGGCGTTGAAACCTGGGAATTTGCTGGATCAAAAGAAGATTTATCGCTCTCTAATTTTTATCTGACGAAACAGCACCTTTTGAAGCAATTTATTGCCTATCTCAAACCACGCATTGAAACGCTTATTTATCCCAAAAACATCACACCAATCAAAGCAAGCAATACGTCTCATTTGGAAAATTATCATCCCAGCCAGCCCATCTGGATTGAAACACAGCCAACCTTGACGTGCATCGGGTTAAGGGGATGTGTCGATCTTAGCATTCAAGAAACCAAGTGTGTGCTGGAGCTAAAAAGGGACTGGCAGCAAAACAAATCGCTTCCAACTTGAGTCTTCAACCCAAAACTGTTGAAGAGTATCTCAGCAACGTGAGGCGCAAGCTTGGTGTTCAAAAAAACATCCACATCATCATTATGCTTCAAGGGGGGCATTTGGACTGCTGATGGTATTTGGCAAAGTAAAGATGATGGAGCTAGTGAACACACCACAGGCTGATGCCCATGATATCAGCCTTGGTTGCAGTTGGTCGAGGATAAACCAAAGCTTGCTTTATTCTACAAGCAAAGAGAGATCCCTCCAAAAGACTGGCTACCTCGTTTGGGTGTGCACATTATAAATTAAAGACAAAAAAAAGCTCACCGATGTGAGCTTTAATTGTTTAATTAATTATCTTGGACTTATGGACAGCCAGTCATAAGAGCTGTAGCAACAAGTACCATAGATATGCCAGTAGCGTAGAACATAATTTTTTTCATTTTTTGCCTCTTTTTTTTGTTTCTTACTTTACCTCAAAAAGCATAAAACCTTATATGCTTTTGATACATTTATCTTAATACATTTAAACAAAAAAGAAATTGTAAAAATTGATTTAAAATCTAAAATTCAGAGAAATCATCCCTAATGTAAGCCCTGATTTCTGCCATTAACTTTTTATTAATTTTATTTTAACTTAAAAAACGAAAAGTTAATAATGTAAAAACTGAATGTTTATGTTTTATTAAGAGAAAAATGAAAGAAGTTGAACAGAGCTCATTCAAGACAAGGCTCAATTCATGCACACATTTATCTCATTAAAATTGCGGATAAATGGAAACTTAATCACACTCACTTAACCGTAATACCTTCAGGATAGTACCCAGCCCAGACAAAGGCTGAACGCAATGGGCCAATATTATCAGCCGTGCAGGAAAATCCTCTTTTCTTATGATCAAAAGTTCCCCATAAACTAACATTTCCGGTTTGCATATGGCTGGTAGAAGATGCCGCTGCGTCTTTCTGTTGGTTCATAAGCGCCTTTGGGAATTGTATTAAACGATGGGAGCCACCATTTTTAAATCCTGCAATTTTACCACCAATAGCCGCCCAATTTTTATGGAATTTCTTAAAAGTTATTTGACTAACTTTTGTGGGATCAAATAAATCTATCAAAAATCGTTGGAATTGAGAGGGTGTTTCTGCTAGTTCTTTTCTCAGCTGCGCAAGGGTAATCGTTGAGCTGGCCCATTTCCTCACCATATCAGGATAAACAAACTCTTTTTCCTGTCTATCTTCAATAGCTTCACCTGCTTCTTCCTCATGGCCCTCACCGCCTGCAGCTGCAGCTTCTTCAAACTGCTCTTCTCCTTCTTCATCCATATCTAAAACTTCCATGACTGCCTCAAGAAGTTTTTCATCATTTTCTTCCTCAGGCATCCCAGCTGCAACACCTTCTGTTACCTGTTCCATAGAAAAGTGTGTTGAGAAATGTTCTGGATTTGGCTGAGTGCGGTTTTTATGTCCAAAACGATTCTTATTCCCTTTGCCTTTTTTGCCCTTATGCTTGGGCTTACTTGGTTTGGATGCTGCTTCCTCTTCGCGTTTTTTCTTTTCTATGGTTTGCTTATATTTAGCTATCGTAGCTTTCCAATCCACATTCATCGTTTTAGAAAGCCGATCATAATAAAAGCGTCCTCCTGCTAGATCTTCCAAACAATCTATAGCCTTCACTGATTCTATCCAATCTTGGACAGAGAGGGATATTCGGATCTTTTCTGTATTGTCTGTCTTAGATTGAAATACGCCGGTGAATGAATATCTTGGGTCTTTTAAATGAGCTTCAAGATCAGCCACAACCACCTCTATATTTTCACGTATCATCGTTGTAAGATCATCACTCTCTACATCGTTTGACTCTTTATAATGATGCTTCTCTTTAATGGTTGTCATTAAATCTTTACATAATTTTTTAAGAGGCTGGTATGCAATATTAAAAAGTTTGAATCCACAAAAATTATCAGGGCGCATTTCGGCATTCCAAGGCTTTTCACCATAAAGCGTCTCCCATAAGCTTGGCATCGTTTTCACTATTTTCTGAATGTTGTCATCAAGTCTTTCTTCATGTGACATTTGGGACCATGTCAAAAAAAGTAATTGATCCAACTGCTGAAACATTGATAGGTCATAATCGCCAAGTGTATTATAGATATCTGAACCTGAATAAAAATAACGGGATGGCTCGCTATGAGAGGAAATAAGATTGATATCTTGAGTCAATGATCCTCTGTACATAAAATCATAAATATTAGCATTCCTGGAGTTAATGATCCGATTTCTGTAATTCATACACTGAATGAAAATGTCTTGTATTGTTATTTCTGGATTTTCTATTAACGGTAGCACAGATTCAAGATGTTGATTTGAAGATGAAATTCCAGCTTCTAGTTTAGTCTTAAGCTCTGTTAGCTCTCGCACTCTTCTTCCACTCTCTTCTGCTGAAGCATTGTCTTTAGCAAATTCTTCAGATCCTGTGTATCGTTGAAAATTGGCATTTTCTTCCATCATCTCAAAGACAAGATGCGCCATCCGATCACGGGGCGATTTGGCTTTTAAATGAAAACTTACAGAAGAAGCGAATGTAAAAACAACAAGTAAAATATTTTTAATCATACAAATAACCAAAATAAAAGTTAGTTAACATATGGTTATTGGTAATAATAAATTCAATAGATTTGAAAACGAATTAATCTATTTTCCTATGAATGGCTTGCTCTACCCATTTGGGTACAAACCGGCTGATATCGCCCCCCATGTGAGCAATTTCTTTAACCAAACTTGAAGCCACAAACTGCATGTGGTCGGAAGACATCAGAAAAACGGTTTCAAGGTGATCACAAATCTTTCGATTCATGGACGCCATCTGAAACTCGTAGTCAAAGTCAGAAACAGCCCGGAGGCCCCGGATAATACTGCGGGCTGATTGGCTTTTAGCAAATTCAACCAATAGCCCCTCAAACGGGATAACCGTAATTTTGGATTGATCAATACCCTCTAGAGATTCAATAGATTTTTCAACCATTTCTTGCCTTTCAGCAAGGCTAAAGAGGGCGTCTTTTCTTGGATTGGTGCCCACAGCGATGATCAGCTGATCAACCAGCGTGGCCGCCCGGTGGATGATATCAAGGTGGCCATACGTGATGGGATCGAAAGAACCTGGATATACTGCGATATGTGGAGAATAAGCCAAAGCTTCTCTCATCCTCTCTCTTTACGATTCAGAGACTTCTGCTTCAAGATCTTTTGTTTCTGCATTGTCCACGTCAGCTTCTAAGAGATCTTGATCTTCAGTATCATAATCCTCATCATCTTCGTCTTTAGCCTCCCGAATCCAGTCAGCAGCAACGACTTTGGTTTTTTGATCAATGTTAAAGAGGCGCACCCCTTGGGTCCGACGGCCTGCAATACGAATCTCATCGATTTTGCTACGAATAAGTTGCCCCAAGTCTGTGATGATCATCAACTCATCCTCTTGCTCAACGGGGAAAGAAGCAACAATCGATCCTGTTTTAGCTGTCACTTCCATGTTCATGATACCCTGCGTTCCACGGTTGGTTTGGCGGAATTCATAGGAAGATGTTCGTTTGCCGTATCCTCTGTCTGTGATGCTCAAAATAAACTGTTCTTGCTCAGTCATTTGATCATATTGATCCCGTTCAAAGTTTTCCTCAGAAAAATCAGCATCCGTCAAAACGCCTTGGCGGTCTTTCCGTGAAAGCTTCAGATAAGCTTCTCGGGTTTCTGGCGTGTAATCTGTTTTTTTCAAAATGGCCATCGATACTAAGCGATCATCACCCGTCAGCTTAATCCCCCGAACACCATTGGAAGATCGGCTCGCAAATATGCGAACTTGAGTCACATTACACCGCACGCTTCGGCCATTGGTTGCAGTCATCAACACATCATTGTCATCAGAGCACGCAGCAACGCCAATTAAGTTTTCATCATCCTCAAGCTTCATCGCAATTTTTCCATTAGCGCGAATGTTGGTAAAGTCAGAAAGATTATTCCGTCGAATATTTCCTTTATCAGTTGCAAAGATAATTTGCAGATCGGCCCAACTCGCCTCATCTTCGGGCATGGGCATGATGGTTGTAATTTTTTCACCTTTATCAATAGGCAATAAATTGATGATTGGTTTGCCCAAAGCCGTGGCCGATGAAATGGGCAGTTTATAAACTTTCAAGTTGTATACTTGCCCTTTTGACGTAAAGAACAACAAAGGCGTATGGGTATTTTCAACAAAAACACGGTCAACGAAATCTTCATCACGGGTACTCATGCCTGAGCGGCCTTTGCCACCTCGCTTTTGCGAGCGGTAGCTCTTGACCGGCACCCGCTTGATGTACCCCTTATGAGTGACAGTGATCACCATATCTTCTTTTTGGATCAATGATTCAATATCATCGGTCAGCTCAGCTTCAATGATTTCTGTCCGGCGTTCATTGGCATATTTTTCACGAATCTCTTCAAACTCATCTCGAATCACCGTGATCAGTTTTTCCCGGTTTTGCAAAATGTCCAAGCACGCTTTAATTTCCTCAAGAACCTGATTCAAGTCTTCAGTAATCTTATCTTGCTCCAGCCCTGTAAGTCGGTGCAAACGCAAATCCAAGATTGCTTTAGCCTGCGCTTCAGATAAGTGATAGATGTTTTGTTTCGGCGTCAAGGCCTCCACCATTTCAATCAAAGAAGCAACAGAATCAGCCGCCCAGGCATGGGCCATCAACTTCTCTTTTGCCTCGCCCGGAGATTTGGCTGCACGAATCAAAGCAATCACAGCATCAATATTAGCAACAGCCACCACGAGTCCCAGATAGATCTGGGCCTTTTCACGGGCTTTATTCAACAAGTAATTGGTTCGGCGCGTGATGACCTTTTCTCGAAAAGCTAAGAAAGCCCGCAGCATCACCAAAAGACCCATGGTCTCGGGCCGGCCTTCATTCAAGGCCAACATATTACAGTTAAATGCACATTGAAGCTGTGTCTGGCGGAAGAGCTGGTTCAAAATTACATCTGGATCGATATCTTTTTTCAATTCAATGACAACCCGCATACCGCGACGATCAGACTCATCCCGCAAGTCAGCAATGCCTTCAATCACTTTGGTATTCACCAACTCAGCAATGCGTTCAACCAAGCGTGCTTTGTTCACTTGATAGGGGATTTCAGTCACAATAATCGCTTGACGATTATTGACCTCTTCAACATGGGTCTTCGCACGCATCACAACCGCGCCTTTACCCGTTACATAGGCTTCTTGCGCCCCACGTTGGCCAATAATATATCCACCCGTTGGAAAGTCTGGCGCTTTGACAAACTGCATGATTTCTTCAAGCGTCGCCCCTGGATGATCTAGCAAATGCAAGCAAGCATCGAGAACTTCGCCTAAGTTATGTGGCGGAATATTGGTTGCCATCCCAACGGCAATCCCCCCGGCCCCATTGACCAGTAGGTTGGGAAAGCGCGCGGGCAACACGGTTGGCTCGGTTGTGGTATTGTCATAGTTGGGAACAAAGGTAACCGTATCTTTATCGATATCCAGCATCAAGGAATGAGCGACCTGCTTCAAACGAGCTTCGGTATAACGCTCGGCTGCGGGCGGATCACCATCAACAGAGCCAAAGTTACCTTGACCATCCACAAGGGGCAGCCGCATAGAAAAATCTTGAGCTAAACGAACCATGGCATCATAAACAGCCACGTTTCCGTGAGGGTGGTAGTGCTTCAAAACTTCCCCAACAATTGCCATGGATTTTCGGTGCTGCTTGTTGTAGTGATAGCCCCCATCATACATTGCATAAAGAATACGACGATGGACGGGTTTAAAGCCATCACAGACGTCTGGAATCGCTCTAGAGACGATGATGCTCATCGCATAATCAAGGTAAGAATTCTTAATTTCGTCGGCTAAATTAACCTCGATAATGTTTTGATGCTTGTCGTTCGTCACGCTAGATCCTTGATGCTAAAAATGTTTTTTAAAGGGTTATGTAAATAGGCCGTGTGTCTAAAAAGGCGGCTCATCGTCAAAATCAGACGGCGCAGGTATGGCTGATTGTTGATTAAAAGACTGTCCCTGCTGCCCCCCACTGGCATAGCCAACCTGGCCAGTGCCTGCAGATCTCCCTCCTTCTGCGCGACTGTCCAGCATGGTGAGTTCGCCGCGGTACTTGCCCAAAACAACTTCAGTTGTATATTTTTCTTGGCCTTCGTTATCTGTCCATTTTCGTGTTTGTAATTGACCTTCCAGATAAACCTTAGACCCTTTGGTCAAAAACCGTTCAGCTACATCCGCAATCCGATCATTAAAGACAACAACGCGGTGCCATTCAGTTCTGTCTTTGCGCTCTCCGGTGGTTTTATCACGCCAGTTTTCCGAGGTCGCAATCGAAAGTTGAACGATTTTACTACCGTCTTGGGCGTTGCGGATTTCGGGATCTCTTCCCAGGTTACCCACCAAAATAACTTTATTGACACTTCCAGACATTCAAAACTCACAAATATGAGCCTCTAATGTACCTAATTTTGGTAAAAAAAACAACAATCTTGATTATTAAAACCCAATCTAGCGACGACCAAATAGCTTTTCGATATCCTTCAAAGCCAAGCGCACGTATGTGGGCCTACCGTGGTTACATTGGCCAGAGAAAAGTGTCTTTTCCATACTCCGCAACATATCATTCATTTCCGACAAGTTCAGCTGCCGACCGGCACGAATGCTGCCATGGCAGGCAATGGTGGCACACAGATCATGTAATTTTTCTTTGATGGCAAACCCTTCTCCATGCTGATAAATCTCATTAACCAATGTTTCAACCAGGTCATGGATTTTATCTTGTCGCAGCAAGGCAGGCATTTCTCGAATCAAAATCGTGTTATCCCCAAAGGCCTCAAGCACCAAACCAACTTGCTCAAATTGCGCGAGTTGATCAGCAACAGCCTCAACAACCCCCTTTTTAAAATGGACTACCTCCGGCACCAACAGAAGCTGCCGCTCAACCCCAACAGGATTTAAGGCCGTCTGCTTTAGCTCTTCATAAACCAACCGCTCATGGGCCGCATGCTGATCAACGATGACCAACCCATCTGATGTTTGACTGATAATATACGTGCCATGGATTTGGGCGCACGCAACGCCCAAGGGATAGTGTTGCGCTTCATCAAGAGACTGCTGATGATCACCTGCGTGCTTTTTGGTGGGCTGAATCTCGCCAGGCTGAAAAAGGGTATCCAAAGCTCTCTTTTCCATCAGCGTGGGCCGTGACGCATAAGACGATGTATATTTCGTCATTGGCCTTCCTGGATCCGCCAGGCGCTGGGCAGAGATTGGGGCCTGGAGTCTATCTGTCCATGTTCGAGGCGTCGATTGAAAAGAGTTCATTACATCTTCAGCCACAGAGGGCGCGGCAACCTGTGCGTGAGCACGCAAAGTATCTTTCAGGGAAGTGATGATAAATTTTCGAATCCGATCGGGCTGTGAAAAACGCACTTCGAGCTTTGCTGGGTGGACATTAACATCAAAGGCACTTGGATCCAGGGTCAAAAACAAACAGACTTGCGCATAACGATCACGGGCCAAAACATCGTGATACGCCGCTCTCAAAGCTGGAATCAACAGCTTATCTTTAATGAAACGCCCATTCACAAACAGTAATTGGTTATGAGCTGTTCCCTTATTATACGTCGGCAAACTCATCAATCCGCGCAACGCCATATCTTCATAAACCGTTTCAACGTCCAACGCATTCTGATGATAACCCGGGGCAAACACTTGATCTAATCGGTCCTGCAACGATTGGGTGCGATCAAACTGAATGATCGTTTTCTTATCGGTTTTCAGCGTAAAGCCTCTATCCAAATGGGCCAGAGCTATGTTTTGCAGCACCGTTGTAATATGGCTCATTTCTGTTGCATCAGAGCGCATAAAGTTCAAACGCGCCGGTGTTGCATAAAACAAATCCCGAACTTCAACAGTTGTTCCGCGGGGCATCGCCTTCGGTTTCAAGGGCATTACTGCGCCCCCTTCAACGGTTAAGCGCCAGCCTGTATCCCCCTCACCGGTTGAACTATCGATGGTTAATCGGCTGATAGATCCAATGGAGGGCAAAGCCTCTCCCCGAAATCCCATGGTCGCAATAGCCATCAGATTGTCGTCCGGAATCTTTGAGGTTGCATGGCGTTGAATCGACCGCTCCAGGTTTTCAGGCGTCATCCCCGAGCCATTATCCCGCACACGAATCAAATTCTTTCCGGCATCTTCAACGTAAACATCAATCTGATCAGCGCCGGCATCCAGCGCATTTTCCACCAGCTCTTTCACCACAGAGGCGGGGCGATCTACCACTTCACCTGCTGCAATCTGATTGATCAAAACAGAGGGGAGCAGGCGAATCTGTGACATCATTCGATACTTTTCGCCAAATACTCTCTCGCCAAAACCTTGCCTTGTTCAACGGCAGGTTGATCAAAAGGGTTCACATTCAAGAGCTCAGCTGCATAGAGGGTTTCAATCATAAAGTGCATCAATAGCGCACCAAGTGTTTCCGCATTTAATGTTTCATAAGTAATCACGCGCACCGGCTTGCGGTTTTGTATCAAAGTATCTCGCGTGGCCTCAAATTCAGCTCTCAACAAATCAGAAAGAGAGGTTCGATTCAGTAGGGATAACAGCTCATCATCAGGCAACCCCTCCATATTCGGGGCTTGATTGTCGGTGTTTTTTTCTGAACCAATCAGGGTAATCACTTTATCAAGGGGACCATCCAGATAAAGTTGAAGCTGGCTATGTTGATCAACCGTTCCCAAAGCATCAAGGGGCGTGGTTCCTTTCCCCTGTTTTCCCAAACTCTCCGCCCATAGTTGGCGGTACCATTTAGCAAAATAAGCCAATCGATCAACATACGGCATCAAAACGCTGTTGGGATATCTTTTTCCTAAAATAACAGCGGCAACAGCGCCCATCGCTGGCAGGTTTTCTTCAAGAGTTCTCTCTTTCAAAGCATGTTCTAAAACATCTTGGGCGCCTTTGCGAACAGCAAGCGGATCAATCCCCACCAACATCGCTGGCAACATTCCCACGACAGATAATACAGAAAAACGCCCTCCCAGATCAGGGTCATGCTCAATAACAGGCATGCTCCATTTCTTTGCAAGTCTCATCAGCGGTGAAGGTTTTTTCTCTGTAATAACCAGAAAGTGATCCGAGATGGCATTATCGCTTGCGCTTTGACGCCAGAAATTCAAGCAGCTTAAAAAGCCTGCCAGTGTCTCCGCAGTCCCCCCTGATTTTGAAATAACAACGAAACCCGTCTGCTGGGAATTAATGGTTTTAAAAAGAGCTTCAAATGTTGCTGGATCAACGTTATCTAAAAAATGCAACCTTGGCTCTCTCGCCTCGGATAAAACACGCAACGTTTGGCCGCCCAAACTAGAGCCACCCGTTCCAATGATAACAACATCGGTAAAGTCGTCTTGGAAGCGCTCAACATGTGGTGTTAGCGTTAACAAATCTTTCCGCAAGTAAGGAAGCTTAAACAAAGGCAAGGAGCCATCGGCAAAAATCTGATTGAAGCGCTCTTGAGCATTCAAAAATTTTTGTCGATACAAATCAAGTTGCGTTGGCTTAAAACCATTCTCACCAATCTTTTCTGCAAATAAGCCGACCAAATTTTGCTGATAGATCATTTCAATCCCTTATGACTGGTTTGTTGAACGTTCCGTATAAGGATTGATCACCGGTTCTTTTTTGTCTTGCGCCAATTGCTGCAAGAAAGAATCTTCTGTTTCAGTTGTTTCTTGGTGTCGCATCTTATTTTTAATATTTTTAGGAGCCTTACCTACGCCAGCACGATTCAAAAAGCCTTGATCTCCTGCCGTCGATTTATAATGACTACGATGTGTTGATCCCACCTTAGCAGAAGGTTGGTTCCTGGAGTCTTTTTTTAGCAAGGCGTCTTTAGCTTGTTGGCGTTTGCCCGTTTCTTGCGGGCGTTTCTTACCCGGCTCTGGAGGGCGCAAATCAAAATCTGTGGGCAACTCAAGAGGCGCTCTGTTCAGCACTTCAAAAGCATCGGGTTGTTTATTTTCCAGACCTAAAAATTTTTTTGTCGAATCGCAGCTAGCTAATAACAATAAAGCCAAGCAGCTCAAACAGAGGGAAAAAGGTTTAATCATGAATTATCTTTCTTTAACAGTTTTTAAGGTTAACAGGATTACTCCAATGACAATAGACGTATCTGCCACATTAAAAGCAGGCCAATGATAGTCATGCCAAAAAAAATCTAAAAAATCAACAACCGCTCCACGGAACAATCGATCATATAAGTTTCCAAGGGCACCCCCAATAATAAGGGCTAAAGCTGTCCGGGTGAAAGGAGATTGTTCGCGCAACAGCCAGCGCACCAAAAAACCAATCACCACAGCCACGATCGCTGTCAAACCCCAAAAAACAGTAACAGAGCCATTATTCAACAACCCAAAAGTTGCCCCGCGGTTGAAAACGAGCGCCAAATGAAAAAACGACGTCATTTCAACTGGAAGGCGACCCGCTCTAAAAAAAGCCAAAATCCATTCTTTAGACAGTAAATCCAGTGTAAAAACAGCCAGCATAAGAGCAAAAGGCCAAAACCGCCTAAGACACGAGCACATCATGACACCTTCCACAAACAGCAAGTTCTTCCGGCCCAACCAAGGTATAACCGTCTCCATATTTCCAGCAACGTTGACACTTTTGACCGGGATGCGCCCGCACAGCAACAGCAATATCTTGACCCTCTTGCGTCAACAAATCTGCCAATGGGTCAGAAACAAACGCCACCTGGGAAACGATAAAAAAATCACACCACTCACTGGCTGTAAAAGTATCCAGCAACGCGTCTCGCGCCATCCCTTCAAGCATGTCGAGCACATAAATCTCGACCACTGCCTCTAAGCTTGAGCGGATTTTTTTCGTCACCCTTGCTTGTTCAAGAGCCCAATTCACCTGATCGCGCAACAACCGCAGCACTTTTACTTTTTTGGAAAGATTCTCATCACACCACTGCTCATCTGGCTGGGCCAAATCACTTAGAAAAACACTGTCACCTGGTTTGAATACTTGCCATGCTTCTTCGGCTGTAAAACTAAGAATAGGCGCCAACCACGTGCACACAGCTTGAAAAATCTGAGCCAACACATAAACAGATCCCTGATAGGTTGTTGACCGCTCTCCCTCACAATACAAAACGTCTTTTCGAACATCAAAATAGAAAGAAGATAAATCGACGCAAAACTGAAACAGCTCGCGATAAATCCCATGAATGTTCACATCTTCTAAATGCTTCTCGCACGTTTTTATGACCGAATAAAGATGGGCCAACGCATATTTTTCCAAAACGGGCAAATCTTGATAGGGCACAGAAATCTCGCATCCTTGCTCTGGCATATTGCCCAACATAAACCTGAGGACATTCCGGATTTTACGATAATTTTCCTGCTGGACTTTAATCACTTGCTTACCCAAGCGCATATCGTTTTGATAATCCGATCCAGCTACCCACAGGCGCAGAATATCAACCCCATCTTGCTTAACGATGTCTGCCAGGTTAACCGCGTTTCCCTTGGATTTGGATAATTTGTATCCCTGCTCATCAACAATAAATCCATGGGTTAGAACTGATTTAAACGGCGCCTTACCATCGGCTGCCATCCCCACCAGCAAGCTTGATTGGAACCATCCTCGGTGCTGATCAGACCCTTCAAGATAAAGATCAACTAGCATCGAAATATCCGGATTCTCACGAATAAATTGGTAAGAACACCCGCTTTCAAACCAAACATCTAAAATATCATCAATCTTAATGTAGTCAGCCAAATCATATTCAGGCTCTAGAAGGGCGCGTACAGCGTCGTCATCAAACCAAAAGTCTGTGCCTTCTTTGGCAATTTTTGTCACAATTCTCTGATTCAGCTTGTTATCTTTTAAAATTTCTTGGGTTTCCTTATGAATAAACAAAGGCAGCGGAATACCCCATAAACGTTGACGCGACACACACCAATCTGGCCGGCCTGCAACCATCGCCTGAATGCGATTGCGCCCTTGGGTCGGAATCCATTTCACCTGATCAATCGCCGCCAATGCTTTTTGACGCAGCTGATTGGCTTCCATAGACACAAACCATTGCGGTGTTGTCCGATAGATTAAAGGGGCTTTGGACCGCCAAGAGTGGGGATAACTATGAACAATGTCACTACGCCCGCACAGCGCACCGACTTTATCAAGCGCCTCAATAATCGCTTCATTCACCTTATACACATGATGCCCAGCCCACATCGGCACATGGTCATAATACGTGCCATCATCCGCCACTGGTTGGGCAACGTCGATACCAAACTGTTTGCCCAACTGGAAATCTTCCACCCCATGTCCCGGAGCTGTATGAACCAACCCCGTTCCTTGGTCTGTTGTCACATGCTCACCTGGCAACAGTGGTACTTCAAAATCATAGCCTGTTTCATACCAGGGATGCTGCGCCTTCGTACCTGCAAGGTCCTGGCCTTGAAAGTGCTCTATCACCTCCACATTTATCCCAAGGGCGCTTTGCACCTTATCAACCAACTCAGTTGCCATCAAAAGGGAGTGTCTTTGGCCATTTTCCAAGCGCACTTCTGTCAAAACATATGCCACATCTGGATGGTAGGCGATGGCCCGATTGGCTGGCAGCGTCCAGGGCGTTGTCGTCCAAATCAATGCCTCGGCGCCTTTTAAGCGAGCTACAGGGCTGTCAACAATCTTAAACGCCACATAAATAGATGGTGATTTTTTATCTTTATACTCAACCTCGGCTTCAGCAAGCGCGGTTTGCTCAACCACCGACCAGTAAACAGGCTTCACACTTTTATAGAGATCCCCCTTCATCAAAAACTGATACAGCTTTTCGGTAATCAGTGCTTCGTTTTGATGTGTCATTGTCAAGTACGGCTGCTGCCAATCAGCAAAAACCCCCAGGCGCTGAAATTCTTCAGATTGAACTGCAACCCACTTTTGGGCAAAATCACGGCACGCTTGGCGAAAGCCAGTAGCGCCCACCTCTTCTTTATCTTGGCCTTTTTGCTTATATTCTTCTTCAACTTTCCATTCAATCGGGAGTCCATGGCAATCCCACCCAGGCGTGAATGGTGTTTTAAATCCTTGCATGGCTTTATATTTCAGGAAAACATCCTTCAAAATTTTATTCAAGGCATGGCCCATGTGCAAATGCCCATTGGCATAAGGGGGGCCATCATGCAAGGCATAGGTCTGGTTATTCTTATTTTTATCTTGGATTTTTTGATAAATGTTTTGTGTCTGCCACCAGCTAAGCGTTTGAGGTTCCGTCTCAGCCAAGCGCGCCTTCATTCCAAAGGGCGTTTGCGGCAAACGAACAGATTTTTTTACATCAGTCATAATTTCTCTAATTATTTATTTATCACAGCCACAAGATGCGTGCATGGCACCTGCAGATTTAATCGGCACCTTAATCTGAGTCGCGTTTCCTGAATCAAACGTCAAAGAAAGATCAAACGTGGCGCCTTTGACTAAAGGCTTTTTTAATCCCATGATCATCACATGCAACCCGCCCGGTTTCATCTCAACTTCACTTTGAGCGGGCACATCAATGGCTTTCACTTCACGCATCCGATAGGTGTTGCCTTCTTGAATATGCGTATGCAGTTCACATCGCTGGGCAATCTCTGGCGCAACACGTGCGGCAATCAGTTTTTCTGAAGAGTTTGAATGATTCATCAGCGTTAAAAAAACAGCGCCGTTCTTCCCGTTGGTTGCCCGGGCAAAGGGCTTGCTCACCTCAACATCGGCCAGAACGCCCGTTGAAAAACCAACCAATAGAAAAACCATCCAGATCATAGTTTGCATGTTTCAAACACCATAGAAGCTACAGCATTTATACGTTGGATGAGCGTCCTCGTAAAGGGGTTAAAACCAATGAGTGATTATGCCTTAGTTTTTATCCACTCCCTAACAAGCAAACGGGTCTATTAATCAGAATCATTCGTCGGAGGAGGGGGTAACTAGGGGTAGGTAGGCCCACATTCACGGCCCACATTCACATGTATTTTATACAGATCATTGGCAGTCCCATTGACTGCCTTTTTAAAGTCAAAAGTCGTATAGTTTCCGTTTTTGTATTCCTTAACAAAGTCAATCACCCATTGCGAGATAGTTTGAAACCCTGGTTTACATTTCTTGTTTGAGCAATCCACACTTTGAGGAACTTGAAGATTTAAGCCACATAATTGTTTTTTTGCTTTCGAATTATTAACTTGGTCATACCTGTTATCTGAATATGAAGCATTTCCATTAAAAAGAGCCGCTTTGTTAAAGTTTCCATCTTTGCATAGGCTATAGTTTTCCCCTTTTGACTCCGCACCAAAAAACAATAATACTAGAAAAATAAAATACCTTGTTTTGCCCATAACTTAATCCTCCCTAATAAGATCTAAAAAATTGTCTTAAATTAATAGTGACTCATTGACAAAAATTTTTCAAGAACTTACTTTCACCGACGCGGATGCTTACTATGATACACACTTTGAATGTGCTTCATATCCGCATGGGCATAGCGTTGGGTGGTTGAGAGGCTGGCATGGCCCAACAATTCTTGAATCACCCGTAAATCAGCACCACCTTGCAACAAGTGTGTTGCATAACTATGGCGCAACGCATGGGGTGTGAGCGTTTCCGGCAAAGAAAGTTCACGCCGCATTTTCAGCAGCATTTTTTGTGAAGCGCTGGGGCTCAGCGCGCCCCCGCGATTTCCTAAAAACAAGGGAGACGTAGTCTCACCCTCATATAGACAGGCCTTTCTATAACGGTCAATCAACACTACAATCTCTGGCAAAATCGGCACCATCCGGCTTTTGTTCCCTTTTCCTTTGATCACAATTTCCATTGTCTGGTCCGTGATGTCGCCTTGCTTCAGCCCCAGCGCTTCACTGATGCGCAGCCCCGTTCCATACAACAACGTAATCAAAGCCAGATCACGCATCCCCTGCCAAGAAGCCTGGTCTTGTAGCGGCTCAATTAAGTGGAGAAAATCGTCGAAACTAATGCCTTTTGGCATCAATTTTGCCAGTTTTGGGGCCTGAATATGGTCAAAAACGCTGTTTTTAATGCCATATTTTTGCGTCACAAATCCAAAAAAACTCCGTAAGGAAGACAGCGCCCGAGCAAGGGTTGCCGGGGCTTTTTTCTCTCGCAAGCGCCGTTGACTCAGCCAAGATCGTATCGTTGTTGTATCCAGGGCTTTCAACGCCTCAAGATCCAAAGCCCCGTCTAATCCAAGATGTGATCGATAAAAAAGAAAAAAATGATCTGTGTCAGTAACATAGGCCAGCTGGGTATGCGCAGAATACCGCTTTTCATACTTTAACCAGCCTTGCCAAGCAGCCCAGTCTTGCTGCAGTCCTGGGGTAAGAACGCCTTCTTTAGACGATGTCATTTTTTAAATCTTTTGCCCAGAGGCCAGCCAGTCTTTTTTGAATGTCTCCAGTCCCGCATCCGTTAGAGGATGTTTAAGCATCTGCCGAAAAACAGAAGCCGGGGCTGTTGCCACATGCGCGCCGATTTGTGCCGCAGTGACAATGTGCATAGGCGTTCGAACAGAGGCCACCAATACCTCCGTTGTGATCAAAGGATCGTTGTTATAGATCGTGACGATTTCCTCAATCAATCTCAATCCATCATGCCCAATGTCATCCAATCGCCCCACGAACGGAGAAATAAAGGTTGCCCCTGCTTTCGCAGCGAGTAAAGCTTGTGCTGCTGAAAAACAAAGCGTCACATTGACCATCACATCCCGCTCTCGCAGGCGATAGCAAGCTTTCAACCCCTCCTCTGTCAGAGGGACTTTAATTGTTACATTCGGGGCAATCTTTGCCAAAGAGCCCGCCTCTCGCAACATGCTCTCCGCATCATCGGAAACAACCTCAGCACTCACAGGTCCTGACACCACATCACAAATCGCTTCAATGACAGCGTGAATATTTTGATTACTTTTCGCAATAATACTGGGATTGGTTGTCACACCATCCACCAGACCCATGGCTGCCAGGGATTCAATTTCTTGGAGGTCGGCTCCATCAATAAAAAACTTCATACGTTGCCTCAACGGTTTATGCTCAGTATAGTCACTTTATACAATATCAAAATTGAAGTCACTGACAATGAATGATAAAATCGCAAAAGTTTGCCTGCCCATCAGCCTGGAGCCGCTCGATTATCTTATTCCAGCCTCCCTCACCATTCAGCCCAATTCCCTTGTCAGCGTGCCATTCCGCAACACCCAACATATAGGATGGATCACAGAAATCATCGATTCTTCCACTTTGCCTTCCACAAAACTGCGGGCGATTGAATCTGTCCATCCCATCACTGTTTCGCTCCAAAACAGTGATTTTATATCCTGGATGGCACGCTACACCATGGCGCCCCTCGGCCTGGTTTTAAAAATGTTTTTAGGGGGACTCAATCCTAAAAATATCCAAAGTTTGACAGATCAAAACCCCACGCCATCTCTGACTTTTTCCTTTCAATCCCTGGCACTCAATCAGGAACAAAGAACAGTTGCCAGCCACCTTGAATCTTTGGTTCAACAACATATTTTCACCCCTCTCCTACTAGAGGGTGTGACGGGCTCTGGAAAAACAGAAGTCTATTTTCAAGCAGTTCAAACCTGTTTAACCCTTGGTAAAAGAGCCTTGGTATTGCTCCCTGAAATCAACTTAACCGCTGCTTGGCTGCTGAGATTTGAAGCGTGCTTTGGTTTCAAACCTGTTTTTTGGCACTCCCATATGACGCCCAAACAACGTCAAAAATCTTGGCACACCATTGCCACAGGCACACCTGTCGTTGTCGGCACCCGGTCTGCACTCTGTCTTCCTCATCATGATCTCGGCTTAATCGTTGTCGATGAAGAGCATGATACCAGTTATAAACAAGAATCACTGGTCCGCTATCATGCCCGTGATATGGCCGTACGCCGCGCTCAACTAGCCACGTGTCCCATCATCCTGACATCAGCCACGCCCAGCATTGAAACCTTGCTCAATGTACGTACCAACAAGTATCAAAGCTTTCATCTCACCCAGCGATATGGCGCTGCCTCCATGCCCAAAATTCACCCGATTGATCTTCGCCAAGAACCTCTCACCAAAGGGACCTCTCTTTCCCCAACACTTTGGCGCGCCCTAGAAGAGAATCACGCCCAAGGGGAGCAATCCCTTCTTTTTCTCAATCGCCGTGGCTATGCCCCCATCGCCTTTTGTTCAAGTTGTCGCTGCAATCAAACCTGTAAGCGCTGTGATGTTAATTTGGTTTATCACCAGCATAAACAGGCATTGCTGTGTCATCACTGTGGCTATCAACGCAAGGCCAGAAGCGCCTGCAACACCTGCAATCACACAGATGAATTTTTGTTTTTTGGTGTGGGTGTTGAAAAGCTGATGGAAGAACTCCGGGAAAAGCATCCCGATTGGTCCTTGTTACTGATGACCAGTGACACCCTCTCAACCCCAAAGAAAATGCAGCAGGCTTTTGATCAAATTGAGTCTGGATCCGCCCAAGTCATTGTTGCCACCCAAACAATGGCTAAGGGCCATCATTTTCCTAACCTAACGTTGGTTGGTGTCGTCGATGCAACCCTGGGTCCCATTGACTATGATTTGCGGTCAACTGAGCGCAGCTTTCAACTGCTACACCAAGTGGCTGGTCGCTCGGGCCGGGCCGATAAGCCGGGTCATGTTTATCTTCAAACCTTTGCACCGCAGCACCCAGCTTTCCAAGCACTCTGTCAAAACGATAGCCAAAAATTTTATCAGACAGAATTAGCACAACGTCAGCGTCTCGGGCTTCCCCCCTACGGCCGCCTCACCGCCCTCATCCTTGAAGGACCCAGAGAGGCACAGGTCAAAGAAGCAGCCCTCTCTCTTCTAAGATCCCATCCCCAAAAACCAGGGATTCAAGTTCTGGGACCCACGCCCGCCCCCTTGACTCGGGTCAAAAAATCATATCGATGGCGCTTATTGCTCAAATCAGACAAAACCATTTTGCACACCTCGTACTTGCAGCAATGGCTGGCTGGCATCACCCTACCAGCCCCTTTAAAACTTACCATCGACATCGATCCGCAGTCTTTTATGTAATGATATGAGAGCGAGTGTTTATGAAAGAAGCGCTATGTTCAATGCCTTGAGTGCTCTCTGAGACCAGAAACGGAAAGCTTAAAAGCCAAGGGTGGCTGGTTTTTAGAAACTACAAATTGAGCAATCGTAAAAAGCTCTGGATCTAAATCATCCAGGCGCGACTGTTTCATTGCCTCCACTTCTTGCTCCGTTGCTTCTTCAAAGAAAAGCGGTGATTTATCAACATTATAGGGGCAAATAAAACACAATTTTCCCGCATTTTTGCCCTGTCCAAGCCCTACACCAACCCCTCTTTTTTGCAACACTGCTGCCCGCACCCTTTGATAAATACTTTCCTGATCAAAGGGATTACGACCTGCCATCAATTCCTGTTGATAGCCCCGCTGTACTTCTGGAGAGGCTCGAACCCTTTGAATACACCTCTCAATTACCGGAAAAATTCCTTGGGAAAGAACAGATTCATTAATCACAACGTGTTGAGGTTCAGATTGAAAAAAAATCGCCGCTTGCCGGCCCATATAACTTTTAATTTCTAAAATTTTAGGTGGGTGTAGCACCTTCCTGACAGGCTGTCCTTCTTCAGTTCTCTCGTCATTCATATCGGGCATCGCCACCACTGACATGGTTAGAAACTTAGTCAACACCAAGAAAGAAAATACAATTCTCATTTTTACTTCTCCTACATCTTGTTTTTAATAATCGAATAAAATTTTTTTATATTAAGTAAACATCTCAGGCAATATGAACCTTACTCAATTCAGGATTTGTTTGATAATGCTTGCCCCCACGCCATCAATCTCTTTTGTGAGGCCTGAAAATCTCTCTTTGCTTCTAAATCTCTGGTTTTTTGATGCGCTAAGCCATAATACCCTGCCGCTTGTAAGGCAACAGCTCTCTGCAAAGGGGCAATGGAATCTTCATCCTTAATTTTCAAAAAAAACCGTGTTAACTTACAGGCCATTTCCTGGTGTGTCTCTATGGCAGAAAAATGAAGTTCTGCCCAAACATCACACACGGCATCGGTCAAATTTTCCCTAGAGACCTCCTCAAAAATAATGCCTAACTGTTCACGGCTATTTTGCCGCACCTTCAACCGCATTGAGTCAACATCGACTCTTTGATGAGCACCCAACTCATTGATCGCTTTATTGATTTCTTGTTGATGCAAATCTCTCATCAAGTCATAGGGTAAATATCCATAGGCCTTTTGAATATCTTTATCTCTATGCTCAGATTCAGGATATTGGAACGGCTCAAAAGAAAAATGGGTGATCAGCTCTTGAGTGCTCAATCCAAAAAGCCCTGTAGTATGATCAAAATATTCTTGAGACCATCGACGAACCCGAGCTGGTGGGTGAAAGTATTGGACGGCGCCCGCACGAAAGTGCGTATGATCATCGATATATTTCGCTCTTAAATAAGCCCCAAAAAGTTCAGCTGAAACAGCTATAGGAAAACGTTTAAGAACTGGCAGCATCTGCCGTGAAAATTGGTGTGTACTCTTAATAATCTCTAAAACCGGGAAATTTTGAACAAACCTTTTGGCTGTTGTCTGAAACCGTTGCAAGCCTGCTTGCCAGTGTGCTGAAGCATATCGTCTCCCACCTTCATTTTCACCGTCCCCTATCTCTGGCCAGGCTGCTTTCACTTCTTGCTGGGGCGTCCCTAATAGCACCACCATGATCATTGTACTTTTCAAACGCAACATCCTTACCTCCCTTTTTTACTTATTTTATAAAATAGTCGCCAAAAGTAAAAGGAAGATGCATCAATAAAGAAGATGTAATATTTATGTATTTAAAAATACTGAAGTAAAGATCACTTCCTTAAAAGTCACAATCTGTTTAGGAGCGTCTTAAGACTGTCGCTCAAATTGCAGGTTAATCTCAGACGGCATGATTGCTTCCGAGGCATAGAGCTTTTCTTTTTCAAAAGGAATCACCTCACCCGGCAAAGCCAGATTATCTTTTGTAGAGAATGTCCAAGAATCTAAAACGCATAATCCACGCTCTAAGAAATGATTAGCGCCGAAATTTTTTTTATCCCACCAGGCTTGTTTGCCGCAATCTGCTTTGCCATAAACAGTTACCCGCACCCGCGGCACCATACGCGCTTCTTGCTCAGGGGGCTGGTACTTGATTTTACCCCGAATAACCAATTTATCACCCGCGTCGGTTCCCAGTTTTCTAAAGGTGACATCGTGAAAACTAAAAAACTCATTGCGCGTATTCACTTCAAGTCCTAAAGCTTCATAAGCAACCTCAGCTTGGGGGATGGCATGAACAATATGGTATCGCATCAACACCAAAATCGGCATCATAATTAACAGGGAAATGGCAAGATAAAGGCTCCAAACCAAGCGTTTTTGTGTTGAAGATACTTTATAAGCAACTGGCGTGGGGCCGGGCTGAGCAACTCTAAGCGGCTCCTCAAAGGAGTGAGAGTCAAGCGTGGTACATTCTTTTGGATCACCGTCGGGCCGCGCAGATGAAGCTCGCTCATTTTGATTATTAAATTGATGTATCCATAGATGTTGGCAAGAAGAGCACCGCAGCCTCACCGCTTTTTTATCTGCCACCTGATCGTCAGGGACTTGAAACTTTTTTTCACAACACGGGCAGCTGATAATCATAGTGCAAGCTCAAAATATTGGTTTTATGGTACTACATTTTTTCAGGATATCAAATACCCTAGGGGACTCTCAGCTTCCGCGGCTTTGCAACGCAAGCGTGAGAATCTCATACCGCTACACCTAATCACTTCTTTTTCTTAGCACGCAAGAATGCGGGGATATCCAAATCATCCTCTGGCTTACCGCCTTCTTGACCACGTCCCTGATCAAACATGGTTTCATACGGGGCCTGCCCTAATTGATCCTCTGGACGCTCTTCAAGCCTTTCATCATCAGAAGGTCTGGCCGCCTTGGGAGAAGGCCGGGGCGCTGGTTGTGGGTCCTGCCTATCTTCGCTACGCTTTTTACCGAATCCCCAGCGCTCAAAAAATGATTTTTTCTTACGCGTCAATGGGGCAGGCTCTTCTGAAAACGGTGCTGTCTTCAACGGTTCATACGCACCGTTGTCTCCAGATTCATTGCCAGGAAAGCGATCTAGAGATGAAGATCCATCTGTTGTAGGCGCATTCGACTCCCCAAATTCATAGGGTGCCATTTCGGGCGCCGCTGAAGCAACAGACTGTCTTTGCCCCGCCTCCTCTTCATGAGATTCTTTTGTCTGCTTCAAAAAGCTCATTTGTTCACCAAAAGCTTTTTTAACACTTGGCTTAGCGTTGATCCCCGTTGCCACAACTGACACACGCATCCGGCCACTCATTTTCTCATCAAAAGTAGAACCAAAAATAATATTTGCTGCCTCATCTACTTCTTCCCGAATCCGATTTGCGGCTTCGTCCACCTCAAATAACGTCATGTCTAATCCACCCGTGATGTTAATCAAAACACCTTTAGCACCGCGCATGGATACTTCATCCAAAAGAGGATTCGCTATCGCTGCTTCTGCTGCTTCAATGGCACGATTTTCATTTTCCGCTTCTCCCGTACCCATCATGGCTTTACCCATTTCGCTCATCACCGTTTTAACGTCGGCAAAATCCAAGTTGATTAATCCCGGCATGATCATTAAATCCGTCACACCCCGAACACCGGAATGCAGGACATTATCAGCCATATTAAAAGCATCGGCAAAGGTTGTGGTATCCGTTGCCAAGCGAAATAAGTTTTGGTTAGGAATCACAATCAAGGTATCCACGCAATTTTGAATTTCTTCAATGCCCCGTTCCGCTGTTTTCATACGGTGGATGCCTTCAAAATTGAAAGGCTTTGTTACCACACCAATGGTGAGAACGCCCATTTCTCTCGCTGCTTTAGCAATCACAGGAGCAGCGCCTGTTCCGGTACCGCCTCCCATACCAGCTGTCACAAAAAGCATATGAGACCCTTTAATATGCTTCATAACCTCTTCGATATCTTCTTCAGCAGAAACCCGGCCCATATCAGGTTTTGATCCTGCGCCTAATCCTTGAGTTGTGTCATTCCCAATTTGGATTTTTTTCTCTGCCAAGGACTCCCGCAAAGCTTGTGCATCTGTATTACAAACTAAAAAGTCAACGCCTTCCAAGTTTGCACGGATCATGTTGTTAACGGCATTCCCGCCGGCTCCGCCAATACCAATGACCGTAATTCTTGGTTTTGTATTATCTATGTGATTTAAATCAGCCATTTTTAATCCTTATCATTTTTGTAGTTTACTATAAATTTTCTTTGATCCAAGCCCCGATTCGCTTGTGCCACTTTTTCTCTTGATGAGCGCCTTTTTTTGAATCTAATAAAGCAGCATAGAGCAATCCAACCGCCGTTGCTGACGCAGGGCTTTGACTCAGAGATACGGCGCCAGAAACGGCCAAAGGCCGGCCCACACGCACAGGCTTTTCAAGCAATCGATTCCCCAGTTCGCGCATACCCGGAAGTTGACAGCTCCCCCCCGTAATCACATATCGACATCCGGCCGTACTCTCTAGCCGTTGGCCTTGTACTTTTTGTCGCACCATCATAAAAATTTCTTGCGCGCGATAATAGATCACTTCAATCAAGTCAGCTTTGGTAATTGATTTTGCTCCCACTTCTCCCCCGGTGGGATAAATTTTTTCTGTGCGATCTGCAGGGGAAACAACCAAACTGCCATATAAGTTTTTAATCCGCTCAGCTGATTCAAAGCGCATCCCAAACGCCTGGGCAATATCCCGCGTAATATGGTTACCCCCGATGGGAATCACGCTTCCAAACACAAATTTTCCTTTGTGGAACATGGCAACACAGGTTTGGTCAGCGCCAATATCAATGGTTGTCACCCCTTGCATACGCTCATCATAAGAAGCCGTAGCTAACCCAGAGGCCATGCCAGTGAAATAAAGCCCTTCAACCTTCAAGTGACAACGCCGAACAACCGTCCTCAGTGATTTCAACAAGTCACGTTTAGCCGTCATAACATGAAACACACCAGCAAGCATCTGTCCTGAGAGTCCAATCGGGGAGCCGTTGATCTTTTGCATATCGATGGATAAGGCAAGTTCTTGTGCGTAAAGAAGATCAAAATCTCGCTCTGCTGGGAGAGTTAATTCAATGTCATAAAGTCTAACGAGATGGGTTTCATCAACCACCCGTCCCGAGAGCACTTGCTGAACTTGAACCCATTCTGATATCAGCTCAACGTTAGCCACGTTAATCGCAACAGATTTAATCGGCTCGCCATACTCTTGTTCAGCCTGGCTCACACATCTTAAAAGAGCGCTCTCCAAAGCATCGGCATCAACCACCTGACCTTTATGCAAACCCCGGCTTGCCGTTTGCTGAGCGCCCCGGATTACCAGTTTTTTATGCATCGGATCATAGGAACCAATGGCACAGGTAATCTTGCTGGCGCCTATGTCAATGATTGCTTGGATGTGTCGGGTGAAATGCTCTGTATTACTCATGTTATTTTTTCACAATGACTTTATCTTTTAAGCGTAGGTCGATGTGCTTAAAACGTTCAGTCGCCTTATGCTTTTTTTCATACTTTTGTAGCCTCTCCAGCGCACTGACATAATTTTTTTCAGGGAGGTCTATCCGTGTTTTCAGGTTGTTTTTCAAAAAGATAGTCCATCTTCTCTTGCCAACAAATTGTGCATAGTGGAAGTTTTTCCACACTTTAGGGTATTTTTCTAACGTGACTAAAAAAGGCTTGGCTTGTGCTAAAGCGCCCACGCCAACGACCTTAGGTAGCCCCGCATAATGATCTGGATTTTCGATTCGTATTTCTTTTCCGTCGCTTGAGATAAGGGAGACTTTTTGACCTGCCTGCCATAAAGCAAACGGTACATGTTCTTTGAGTCGAATCAAAATGGTATCAGGCAAATGGCGCTCAACCCCTGCTTCATGAACCCAAGGAAGTGACTGAATGCGATCATGCACCTCGGACAAGGGCAAAGATAAAATTGGTCTTTTAAGATGAATTTTTGCCGTTTTTAGCAGATGGTTTTTATCCGTCTTTTGCCGGCCGTCCACCAACACCTCTTCCACCACAAACCCTGTCTGTCTTTGTAGCTTGTTCATAAAAACGTCAAGCTGATGTCCCCAAGCATCCAACTTACGCCAAATAAATGCCAGCGTTGCCAAAACCAAGCAGCCTATAACAAGATAAAGCCAAAACTTTTTTGACAGCCTTTTGGGCAAAGATCGTTTAGGCCGTGTGTTATTTTGGTGATGAATGCGCATATTACCTTGAACCATTCTCCTGTTTTGGTGCCATCATGCCGATTCGCTTGATTTCCCATTCTAACAAAATTTGTGTTCGATCAAAAACCTGACGCCGCACCTCTTCCGCTAGGGTTTCAATTTCATAGGCTGTTGCTCCCCCTGTATTCAGCAGGAAATTACAATGCTTCTCTGAAACTTGCGCTTTGCCAAAACGAAGGCCGCGACATCCCGCTTCATCAATCAGTTTCCAAGCACTCTGTCCAGGGGGGTTTTTAAAGGTGCTGCCCCCCGTTTGCCCTTTAACAGGCTGTGATGAGACACGCATCTTTTGAATATGGGCGATCTCTTCTAGGGACGTTTCCTTAGATCCCTGACGTGCTTTAAATGTGGCTTCCAAAACAATTTCATCGGGCTCAATCGTACTCTTGCGATATTCAAAACCTAAGTCCAGGCCTTTTTTTTCTTGAATGATACCTTGGCGGTTCAGGGTCACACAGCTCACCAATATATCCTTAACCTCATGCCCGTAAGCACCTGCATTCATCTTAACAGCGCCGCCTATTGTTCCAGGAATGCCTGATAAGAATTCAAGCCCCGTTAAGCCTCGTTCTGCCGCCATCAAAGCAACTGTCCGGTCTAACGCACCAGCTCCTACGCGGACAGTACATCCCTCAAACTCAACCGCTGTAAAGGCACGGCCCAGTCGAATAACAACACCACTAAGCCCCCCATCCCGAATCAATAAATTTGATCCACCGCCCAGTGGGAATAAGGGGATATCTCTGGGACAGGCAGAGACAAATGCTTGAAGAGACTCTCGATCTTGAGCCTTGAAGATTACTTGCGCTTGTCCACCCACCTGAAACCAAACCATAGATGCCAGGGGGGTGTTAAAGCGACATCCCGATTTAAAAGCATCAAAAAATGGATTCAAGATCATTTTCTCTCCAAATACTCTTGAAAAAGAGGGGGGACTTCATACGCCCACTTGGTCACGTCGCCAGCCCCTAAAAATAAAACCATCGATCCTTCTTCTAAAGAGAGTCGACCCAAGTCAGCTGTCAAGCCAGCCCTTGACTCAACCAAGCGACAAGAAGCCTGACCCTTTGATCGATATGATTCTAGAAAGTCATGATGATCTTTTTGCGACCCTTTCTCTTCACCCGCTGCATAGACAGGTAAAACAAACAAAAAATCACACCCACGCGTGGAGTGGATAAAATCCTCGAAAAAGGCATTGAGTCGGCTATATCGATGAGGCTGAAAAACGACGATCAATTTTCCCGAGACCAAAGGTCGTGCTGTTTCCAACACCGCCTGGATCTCAACCGGGTGATGAGCATAATCATCAATAAACTGAATACCATTTACCTCTCCCGCCAAACTAAATCGGCGGCGCACGCCTTTAAAGTGACTCAGTTGGCCCCTAATGCTCTCGGGTGAAATGCGCAACTTAAGCGCCACAACAATGGCTGCCAAAGCATTCAAAGCATTATGGCGGCCGTGAAGAGGAACAAAAACATCCATCATTTCTGAATTAGACTTTGTGGCTCTCACATTAAACACAGTTCCCTCAGCAGACGAACGTAGGTTGTAAACCTGATAATCAGCTCCCTCGTCAAACCCATAAGTCACGACACGCGTATCAACCGTTTCTTCGGCCAACCGTCGAACCACAGGATGGTCAAAGCACAAAACGGCAAAACCATAAAAAGCCACCCCTTCAATAAAGTGTCGAAAATGCTCAATAACAGCGTCAAAACTTCCATAAAATTCCAGATGTTCAGCATCAATATTTGTCACCACACCTACAGTTGCTGGCACCCTGACAAAGGTTCCATCCGACTCATCAGCCTCAACAACCATCCAAGAACCCGAGCCAATTTGGACGTTGGAGCCATCGGTATTCGCAACACCGCCATTAATCACCGTTGGGTGAATATCTTTCAGAACGTGTCCAATTAAAGATGTTGTTGTTGTCTTACCGTGACTACCTGAAATCGCAACAGTATGGTAAAACCGCATCAGCTCCGAGAGCATCTCCGCACGCTTTAAAAGGGGGATACCCCGTTCTTTTCCAGCAATGAGTTCAGGATTGTTTTGATTCACGGCACTCGAGTAAACAATCACTTCTATATCCGAAGTAATGTTTCTTTGATCATGGCCAATAAAAACGTGAATGCCTTTTTCTTCAAGCCGATCAATATTCGTACTTTGGTGTTGATCACTCCCTTGAACCTGATACCCCATATGAGAGAGCACCTTTGCAATACCGCTCATGCCAATACCACCAATCCCAATGATATGAATTTTTCCAATGGTCAGGGGTGAAATATTAAGCATTTCCGATGATATCCTTTTTTCTCAAAACCTCAGAAATAGCGGCAGTCAATTTCTCAGCGGCATTCACCTGTCTCTTTCTCGTGGCATTTTGATGCATACGCTCAAGTAAGTGTGGGTATAAAAGCAATGAAACCATAGCTTTTGCCACCTTCTCTCCAGATAGCTCGTGTTGCTCCAATAATAGGCCCGCACCCATTTTTTGATAAGCTTGGGCATTTTCATATTGATGATTGTCTTTAGATGATTTTAAAGGAATGACAACTGCAGGGCGTCCAAGAGTGAGCAATTCAAAAAGGGTACTTGAACCACTGCGCGCGACAACCAAATGTGCTTGAGAAAGACATTGAGGGATGTCTTGAAAATAAGGCGCCAGGTCTGCTTGGATATCGTGATCTTTATATAGCGCCTCAACAGCCTTCAGGTTTTCCGCACGCACTTGTTGCGTAACACTTAGGCATCGACGAATTTCAGCAGGAAGAAGCGTCAGCCCCATAGAAATCACCTGATCAAAAAAGGCAGATCCTTGACTCCCCGCTGTAATAAATAGAGATATTTTTTCACCATCTTTGGGCGTTTTATAAGGCACTGAGATCAGATCATCAAAATCTTTTCGCACCGGATTGCCAACAAACAATTCTTTATGCTGATCCTTGGGTGGAATCCGCCCTGTCCCAGGAAATGAAACCGCCACAAAAAGAGATGAACGTGCTGCAAATCGATTCACCTGCCCCAACACAGCGTTCTGTTCATGAACAACCAAAGGCATTCCTCTAATCATTGCCAACAATACCGCTGGAAAGGATGCATATCCGCCAAAGCCAATGATTAAATCAGGCTTAAATTTTCTCAAGGCTTGATGAGCGCTATAAGTTCCTTTTAAAAGTTGCCAGGCAAACATAAGCTTTCCGACAAATCCAGGCTTGCGTCTTTTGATGGCCATTTCATAGGTTTGAACATCTAAGACACCCTCAATCAAATGGGCTGTTCTTGTGTCATGAATCAACCCAACTTGATAACCTTGATTAATCAACGCCTTAGCCAAAGCAAGACTCGGCGACACATGACCGCCCGATCCCCCTGTTGCCAGCAGTATCCGTTTATTCACAGGTGATAGTGAGTTATTTGTCATTGATCAGCGCGCCTCTGCCGAGTCAAGCATAACAAAATCCCCATCCCAATTGAAACCCCTAACAACGAAGAGCCACCATAACTAATGAACGGCAGCGTCATCCCTTTTGTTGGGATCAAACTTAATGTTGAAGAGATATTTACAATCATCTGTATTGCATATTGCATAATAATGCCGACCAAGGCCAGTTGACGGAATTTGCTGTCGTCTTTTAGATAACAAAAAAATGCCTTAGTAAAAATAAAAATAAATAAAAGAAGGATAACTATTCCAATAATCACACCAAATTCTTCAATGGCAACGGCAAAAATAAAGTCAGCATGTGCATCTGGTAAGAACATTTTAAAATGCCCCTCGCCAGGACCGGTGCCAAAAAAGCCTCCATTCTTAATACACTGCAGTGACTGTTGAATTTGATAGAGATCTGCTTGCTGTGAAAGCCCAAGAAAACGATCTATCCGGCTAGCAACATGGTCAAAAATGGTATAGATGATTACAACAGAAGTCAAAGCCCCCACAGCAATAACGGCAACCCAGATTAAAGGCAGACCTGAAATAAAAATTTGCACACACCAAACGGCCGCAATCACAAAGCTCATACCAAAGTCAGGCTGGAGCATAATGAAAAAAACAATTAAAATCGTGAGCAGCGCTGAAAAAGCCCACGTTCGAAATTGATCTTGAAACCAGTTTTTTGACAAAATCCAAGCAGTCACGATGCCATAAAAAGGCTTTAAAATTTCGGTCACCTGCAAGGAAAAAAAGGAAACATGGATCCATCTAACGGCTCCTTTAATTTCTTTACCGATAAAAGGGGTCATGACCAATAAAACAAACGCAGCCAAGAATCCAACCCAACACATCAAGCGCATGGCGCGCACCGACAGCATCGAAAAAAATATCATCAAGAGTATAGACGGCAAAACATAAGCCAAGTGCCGATAAACAAAAAAGTATGGGTCCGCCCCAATTCGTTTGGCGACCACAGGGCTGGCAGAAAAGCCTAAAAAAATACCAATCGCCATCAAGGCTAAAGCCGAAGCTAAGAGGCTTCGATCCACAGTCCACCACCATTGGCTGACCATACTTTTATCTGTTCTTGAAAAAACCACACTCATTTTTTATCTCTATTTATATCAAGCGCTTGAACGATTTGGGCAAACATATTTCCGCGCTCTTCAAAGTTTTTAAATTGATCAAATGAACTGCAACACGGAGATAAAAGCACAACACCCACCCCGGCTTGCATCGCATCAAAAGCAGCAGATGACACAGCTGCAAGTAGATCTGGGTAGCGCTCAACCGACTGATTGAGCTGTTGACCAAATTTATAAAAAATATCCGCGTTTTGGCCATAACAGTACATCTTAACGATACGATCTTTATACGGCTTAAAAATCTCTAAGTCAGCAACACTTTCCTTAAAAATACCCCCTACAATCCAATAGATGGCCTCAAAAGACGATACAGCTGCTAAAGCAGAGGCGCAATTGGTTGCCTTGCTATCGTTGATAAACACAACGTTTTGATGCTGTTTCACCACCTGTTGTCGATGGGGTAAATCAGAAAACGTTTTCAGCGCGGCTCCAAAATCTTTAACGGACATTTGAAACAAAGCATTCAATGCCAAATAGGCGCAAAGAGCATTTTCAAATCTTTTCGGTGCTTGATACTGGCCTAGGTTTGCAGCTATTAGCTCTGCTGCTAATTCCTTTTGCTGTTCCTCAAAATCACATCGATGCTGAACTGAGTTGTTGAGCGGCAGATCCCTCGGCAAAGAATCCTCACCATATAAAGAAAAACAGCCTGGCTTACCCAAATCATATATTTTTAACTTGGCCAACGCATAGGCCTCAAATGACCCATGATGATCTAAATGATCTGGTTTAATATTAATAATCAAGGCGGCGTCCAAAGATTTTTCATGCATCAACGCCAGCTGAAAGGAGGAAAGCTCCATCACGTACACATCGCTTTCAGGCAGGTCAAAGGCCGGCCGGCCAATATTTCCACCTGCTGCAACAGAGAAACCTTGCTCTTTTAAGACATGCTCCAAAAGAGAAACGACTGTTGATTTACCATTGGTTCCTGTCACACCCATAATGATTTTGTGGCTATTTAAGCGCAAAAACAAATCAACATCACACCCAATATAGGCTCCTGCTTGCCGAGCATTATGATAGACCGTATTTTCAACTGGGAAAGTGGTGCGTATTCCTGGTGAAATCAACAATCCATCACTTGGCTTAAAAGTATGGTGGTGCAGGTCCCTAAGTTGCGCGTTTGGAAACGATGCCATAAATTGCTCTCGCGCTGCCAAATGATCATCCCAAGCAACATAGGCGATGTTATTTTTTTCAAAATAAGCTGCGCAAGCTCGGTTAGATTTACCAAGACCATAGAGAAAAAAACAATCTGACTCAAAAGAAGCAATCATCTGATTTTAAGAGAGGAAAGCGCAATAACAGCCAAGATGATGGAAATAATCCAAAACCGAATCACAATTGTTGGCTCAGCCCACCCTTTTTTCTCAAAATGATGGTGAAGTGGCGCCATCAAAAAAATCCTTTTTCCACCAGTCACCTTATAGTAGGCAACTTGAATCATCACAGACAAAGCCTCTGCGACAAACAGCCCGCCTGCTATTGCTAAAATAAATTCTTGTTTGACAATCACACTCGTCACCCCAAAAGCACCCCCCAAAGCCAGAGAGCCTGTATCGCCCATGAACACCTGAGCTGGCGGAGCATTAAACCAAAGAAAACCTAAACCTGCGCCAACAAGCGCCCCAAAAAAGACGGCCAGTTCCCCCGCACCTTCGATATTAGGCAAGTACAGATAAGAGGAAAAAACAGCGTTTCCAGCAACATAGGAAAAGATAGCAAAAACCAGCCCCACAAATATAACCGGTCCGATGGCAAGACCATCTAATCCGTCCGTCAAGTTCACCGCATTAGAACTTCCAATGATCACCACAAACGCAAATAGATAGAAAAATACCCCTAGATCAATCACAAGATTCTTCAGATAGGGTAAGTATATTTTCGTCTCAGTGTGACTCGTGGAATAGAGGTGCAAAAGGAGCAGCGCTGTTAAGGCCACCAAAATTTGAATACTCATTTTCATCCGAAATGATACCCCCTTCGTATTTTGTCGCGTCACTTTCAGATAGTCATCCCAAAAGCCAAGCAACCCATATGCAACCGTCACAAAAAGCACTGTCCAAAAATAGAAGTTTGTTAAATCAACCCATAAAACACTGCCAACAACCAAGCTTATCAAAATAAGAATACCCCCCATGGTGGGAGTTCCCTGTTTTGCAACAATGTGGGATAGGGGGCCATCATCCCGGATCGGTTGGCCTTTTTTTTGTTTTTTCTTTAAAAAAGAAATAAATCGAGATCCAAAAATCAGGGCAAAGAATAAAGATGTAATAAAGGCGCCACCTGCTCTAAACGTGATATATTTAAAGATATTAAATCCAGAAACAACATCCGCAGAATGTTGGTAGAAAAGATTATAAAACATAGATTATTTTTCCATTGTTAACAGAGACAGTAAAGCACGCATATTAGTGCCATTGGATGCTTTAACAAGAACCATATCGCCCTCTTTGAGAAACGATAAAAGTGGCTCATGGAGTTCAACACTTGTCGGGCACCAATGACCTTGTTTTTCTTGAGGCAAATTTCTAAATAATTTTTCGGACATCACGCCGCAACAAAACACCCCCTCAATGTCTGAGTTGATAATTTCTGGGACTAACTTCATATGCCACTCTTGAGCATCTTTGCCTAACTCAAGCATATCTCCAAAAACAAAAAGTTTGCGCCCCCTGCTTTTCAAACTCTTTAATCGGCGCAGCGCTGCTTGGGTAGAAGTGAAACTGGCATTATAGCTGTCATCAATAAGATCAATGGCTATTATTTCTTTTTTTGTGATTTTTACTTCTTTCACATCCCCGCGTCCTTGCGGTAAATGAAACGCTCGTAAGTTTTGAACACCCGCGTTTATCTTCAGGCCTAAAGCATGCACAACACTCACTGCTGCCAAAGCATTGCTATATAGATGATCGCCGATTTCCTTCAATTCTATCTGGACTTCTTGACCCCCGACTCGAATCCATTTAGAGCCATCTTCTCTTTCCTGCAAATAGACATCTGCTCTAGAATTTTGACGGGAAAAGCCTACCCGATGATTAAGCCTTTGAATCAGGGGCGCAATGAGACGCAAGCAAGGCATATCAAAATTGTAAACAGCAACGCCTTTTGCCGAAAGCCCTTGAAAAATCTGGGCCTTTTCATAGGCAATACCTTCGATAGATTCAAAAGCTTCAATATGGTTTTCAGCAACTGTTACTAATAGCGCAACGTTTGGCCGTATTAATTGAACAATCGAATCAATCTCCCCAGGCTTATTCATACCCACTTCAAGAACAGCAAAGTTTGCGCCCAGAGGACAACGACAAAGATCAATCGAAACACCAATCAGTGTATTATAATTTTGCTGGCTGGTAAAAACCGATCCATAAGCTTCGAGTGCTTTGGCAATCATCATTCGGATTGTGGTTTTACCCACACTACCAGTCAAGGCAATAAAACGTGTGTTTTTAAGTTCAGCGCGACGCCATTTCGCCATGTCGATCAGCGCTTTCAAGCTGTCTTTTACAATAATTTGAGGATGATGTGACGCCAGGTTTTCTTGGAATTCTTCAACAATAACTGCAGCAGCCCCCCGCTCAAAGGCCGTTGAAATAAAAGAGTGTCCATCAGACTTTTCCCCTTTTAGAGCAATATAAATGCTGCCTTTTTGAACATGATCGGTGTGAATTGCAACATCATGCGCAACAAAGTCATGCCCACGTAATCGTCCATGTGTTGCACTTAAGATATCAGCCTGATCCCATTTCATTTGTTAACTTCCTCCAACACACTTTGAACAGCTATAACATCGCTAAAGGGCAAAACCTGATTCCCCCGAATTTGGCCTGTTTCGTGCCCTTTACCTGCAATAACCAACACGTCTCCAGGGTTGAGATCCATGATCGCTTGACGAATCGCTAAATGACGATCCCCTATTTCATGCGCCTTTGGGCAATACCTTTTGATCGCTTTTCGAATCTTTTCAGGATCTTCAAACCTTGGATTATCATCTGTAATTATAACATAATCTGCAGCGTTTTCTGCAATTTCTCCCATCAATTTTCTTTTTGTTGAATCACGGTTGCCTCCACACCCAAAGACAACGCATATACGTTGATCGGTTTGATGCCGAACAGCTTTCAGCACCGCCTCCAATGAATCTGGGGTATGTGCAAAGTCAACGTAGATATTTGCGCCATTGTAGGATCCTGCTTTCTCCAATCGACCAGGAACAGGCTTAAGATGTTTCGCCAATTTAATCAATGCTTCAAGTTTCTCATGCCGCTCATCTGGCGAAAATCCTGCAATGATGACTCCTATTGCACAAACAACATTGTAGCCCTGGAACCATCCCATCAACGGCAACTCTATTTGATACTGTCTTCCAAAAAATCGAACAAAGAGGCGTTGCAGATTATCCACAAACTCAATTTTTTCGATACAAAGATCTTGACCATTTCTCCCAAAAAGAACAATTCGCTGCTGCCCACATGCTGCTTTGATGGCTTTAATTTGGGCACAATCTGCATTCAGCACAGCATATCCCTGTTTTTTAGTATGCTTTTTAAAAAGCATGAGCTTGGCATCGAGGTAGTTTTTAAAATTTTTGTGATAGTCCAAATGCTCATGACTGATATTTGTAAAAGCAGAAATATCTACTTCAATCCCACAAAGCCTCTGCTGATCAAGCCCATGACTGGACGCCTCCATCGCAACATGAGTAACACCTTTTTCAACTAGCAGCGCAAACTCTTTCCGCAGCGCAAGTGCATCCATGGTTGTTAAACCATAAGAAAGCCTCTCTCCCTCAAACAGCGTTCCAATTGTCCCAAGTGAAGCAGCTTTAATCCCCAACAATGTCCATAACTGTCTGATAAAATCCACAACAGAACTTTTTCCATTGGTCCCTGTAACTGCCACCAAAGTCTTGGGTTTTTCTGGATAAAAAAGATCAGCAATGGTGCCCACTAATGCACGCGGATTTTTAACGCTAATGAACGTCACATTTTTATGAGAAGCCGAGAGTCGCTGACACACACCCTTGTCAGCAATTATAACAACGGCCCCTCTTTGAATGGCATCCTCAACAAAATCTTCCCCATTAAGCTCAGCGCCCGGAAGAGCCATAAAAACCGATCCAGCGGAAACCTCTCTTGAGTCTAAAAAAACATCTGTAAGAACCGCTGCAGTTTTAGAAGAGGCCGATGATAAAAAGCACTCATGATCTGAACCAAGAACGCTCTGTAAATCATCCAAGCGCACGGTTCTGTTGATCATATTCCACCTTTACATACATTGCTTTTTGAATCACCTCATCCTCTTCATCCACCGGCAGCACGCCTAAAATCGGCCCAGCCCTTTCAATAATCTGTGCTGCCACAGGTGCAGCCGTCCACCCTCCTGCGGAAAATCCATGGGTTTCTTTTGTTCCTTGTGGTGCATCCAGGGTAATTAACATGGCATATTTGGGCTTATTCATTGGGAAAATAGCAGTAACACTTGCTAAGTGTTTTTTCTTATCATAGGCACCGTTGATGATTTTATTTGCAGAGCCTGTCTTGCCACCCACCATATAACCATTGACCCTGGAGCGTCTGCTGGTTCCTTGCAGTGCTGCTTTATACATCAACTTTCTAATAGTTTTAGATGTTTTTTCAGAGAGCACATTCTGCTCAATCCTATTTGGATTTCCTTTAATCAAGCTTAAGTTAATCAGACGTCCCCCATTGACAACAGCAGCGAGTGCTCGCAGAAAATGGAGCGGCGTTGTGGCGACTCCATAGCCATAAGACGCTGTAAGCGCGCGGGACTCCGACCATTGGCCTGTCAGAACAGGCATTGCCACTTCACCATATTCAAATCCAACAAGTGGCTCAAATAGACCGAGCTTATGATAGGCTTCAGAGAGCTTTTCCTTGCCCATTTCCAAAAGTATCTTCATGGCACCAATGTTGGAGGAGTAAATAAAAATTTCAGGAACCGACAACCATCGATTTTTCCCTCGATAATCGCCCACACGAAATTTACCAATCTTAATAGCTTTTGTTGCATCAAAATGATCAGAGAGCTTAACAGCACCAGATTCAAAAGCAGCAACCGCAGTAAAAACCTTAAAGATGGATCCAAGTTCATAAATTCCCTGTGTTGCCATGTTGAACATTAATTTCTGAGACTCTTTGGTTACCCGATGCGGATCAAAGTCTGGCAGCGAAACCATCGCAATCACTTCACCTGTCTCAACGTCAACCATAACCGCTGTCCCACCCTGAGCTGAGAATTTATCAACAGCCTCCTTTAATGCATTGTGAACAATATTTTGCACGCGAATATCTACCGAAAGCCTCAACGGATCACCTGATCCAACAAGTTGATCATCAAAGAACCGCTCAACACCCGAGCGCCCCTGCATATCAATCGATGTGAATCCAAGGAGGTGGCTTGTTGTATTCCCGTGGATATAGGCGCGTTTTTCAGACTTTTCGATATAAACCCCAACAATGCCAAGCTGCAGAAATTTCTGCTGTTGGGCCGGTGTGATGTTTCTTTTTATCCAAACAAAGCTTTTATTGGACTTAAGCTTTTCTATAATTTTTTTTTTATCTAAATCTGGAAACACCGTTTTAATTTTTCGGGCCGCATCAACAGGGGATGTCACCTCTTTGGGGTTTGCATATAAAGATCCTGTCATCAAATTTGTTGCAAGGATAGATCCATTACGGTCAACAATATTTCTTCGAGAAGAAACCGTCTCCGCGTCACGCACAGCCGCATACTTTGACCCTTGATCTGTCTGCACCAATAAAAACAATCGGCCACAAATCAATAAAATCAAAGCAAGAACAAAGCCAGCAATGACATAAATACGGCTCGCATCATTCAAAAGAATATCATTCTGTGCCATGAAGCGATGATATGCAGTGGATTTTACATGAGCTGTTGTCAATTAAACAGGCCTTCCTTTTTTCTTACCTTTGTATGCAATGACCGTGTGAGGGCCCATGCTACGCGAATCTAAACTTTTCCATGAAGCTAATTGCATCACACGAACAGGCTTGTGTGGCAAAACTTTGTGACTTAATTTCTTAAGGTGGTCAGGTGAATCCAAATAAGACCACTCTGCCTTGAGCACGTGCATGGCTTGCATTATTTCAGCCACTTCTGTTTGCATCTGCGTGTGATCTGCTTTTAAAAAACGGACGTCATAACTCGTTTTGTAAAGAAACACGCCGATAAAAAAAATAGTCGTCAGGGAGACATAATTAATTATTCTAAGGTGGCGGTATTTCAAAATCATGTGGCCACCTCTCTCTCAAACACACCCCATCTCAATCGCGCTGAACGAGCCCGCGGATTAACAGAGATTTCGGCATCGTCCGCTATCAATCCCTTTCGATCTGGGGTTGTGAAAAACCACTCTGGCTTCTTTGTATTGACGTAAGGTTGGTTTCTATTCGGCTGCGATTGATGTTGTGGGTGCTCAGCAAAAAAACGCTTAACAAGTCGATCTTCCAAAGAATGAAAACTGACAACAACTAGCCTCCCCCCAGAATTGAGGCAATGCGGAACTTGCTTTAAAATCTGCTCAAGCTCTTCAAGCTCTTCATTAACGTAGATACGCAGCGCTTGAAACGTTCTTGTTGCTGGGTGAATGCGCCCTGCAATATGATCTGGAATAACCGTCCTGATTAAATCAGCTAATTCCATAGTTGTCTCAAATGGCTTTTGTGCCCGCTTTTCAACGATTTTTCGTGCAATAACACGTGATTTTTTCTCTTCCCCATAACGATAGAGAATGTCAGCGATTTTTTCTTGAGAATAAGTATTGACCACCTCAGCAGCAGTCAGCCCAACAAGGCTCATGCGCATATCAAGGGGACCATCTTTTTGAAAGGAAAAACCACGGTCTCTTTGATCAAGTTGTGGGGAAGACACTCCAAGATCCAGAACAATGCCATCGACCCTCTCTTTGTCAATCCCTCTTAAGATATCTCGGATCTGGCTAAAACATCCACGCACGAATTGAAAGCGAGCGCCATACTCCTTTTTCAACGCATCCGCCGCTGGTTGCGCCTCCGGGTCGCGATCAATGGCTATCACTTGGCATTTTTCTTGCTCTAGAAGAGCCCGGCTATACCCACCTCTCCCAAATGTACCATCCACGTAAACTGCATCTGCGCGGGGCGACATGGCATAAAGAACTTCTTTTATCATGACAGGGCTGTGCAAAGAAGGCTGTTGCTCCATCTCTGTCATGTGTGTTCTCCCCTTAAACTCGACCATGTCTTTATGCTCTAGTCTTTATTTTTTATTTTCAATGTCGCCCCACGCTGATGCAGTCTTTTTCTGGCTTGGTCTTGATGCGCCTTAAATGCCTCTGGTTGCCAAATTTGAAAAGTCGCCCCCCGTCCAACGAAAGCTGCGTAATCGGTGATGGTCGCAAACTCTCTAAAATCCTCTGGCAGCATAACCCGACCATCGGTATCAAAGCCGAGCTGTTGCGCGTCAGCAAAAAGTGTGGCCGTCATATCATCCTGGGCCTCAGAAAACAGATCCAGTTGATCATCCACCTGCTCACTCAAGAGATGCATGCGATTGATACCACCTCCTTCAAGAGCCGCTTGGCGATACGACTTAAACACAACAATTCCATGAAAGCTTTGCTCAGTAAGCGATGCACGGAAAGAGGCGGGCACAGAGACGCGTCCTTTACGATCAACCTTATTGATAAAAGTCGATATAAATAGCGACACCATAGACCTCTGTATTTAATTTATTAGCACAATTCATGGTATATCATGGTTCTATATGGGAAACAATGGGATATTTACCTGAAAAAAGCACAAAACAAGTATTCATTTCTTAAAAATTAAGAAAAAAGAGCTATTTACTAACTAAATAAATTTTAGGAAAAAATCTTTGGTCAAGGTTAAAGCCTTAAACAGAATCAGAAAAAATTAAACTGAACCCTCTGCATAAGAGAGGCTGGCCTAGATAAATATCCTATATTTATCTAGGCCAGCCCCATAAATTTTTTTTAAAATTACCATCAAATAATCCTTTAGCTATACTCAGATCGTAAGGTTTTTATACCATTATGAAAGCTCTTGAAGAAAATGGACATGTGAAATCGCTTGGATTCGGGGCCTTTTGTAATAAACATCATCCCACCGTGTTGGATGCGACTCACGCCCTGATGATAAGATTCAAGTGGCAGCGAGATACATTCCATTTTTCAATGGCCGGTAGGTAAGGTATTTAACGCCTACCTGAAACTTACAACAGCTTTGAGCGGCGTTCTGCAAGCATTCTATTGCGTTGGTGGTGAGATTTTGATGGCCACATCTGCCTGGCTATATATAATACACAGATGTTATACCCTTCTTTGATGCGCGACTGCCCAGCTTTTCAAGCTTTCTTAGCTAGCTGTATATCTAAATTTCTTGCATTCTCTCAAGCCAACAAGACTCTCTCTGAAAAGTGTCGAAAACCTTTTCCATTGCGCTTCTAAACGTGTTTGCAGAAGGCTCTTTGACTGACCGATCCAAAGCGTTACAGAGATGCAAAAGAGTTACATGGTCTAAGACATATTTTTTGAAATCCTCCTGCTTGAAATGGGGACGCGTCGAGAAAAATAGGCTAGCCGTCACTTGGGATGATTCTAATGTTAATTTTTTCATATCATAGTCCCCCTCAACGTCCTGCTCAATGTAAAAAGCTGTTTTTCCCCTTTCTTGAACAAACTTTTCTGCTTCTGAAAGCGAGGCTGCCACAAAGGCAGAAAGTTCAATTTCATCTGAGCTTTCGCTGGTAAAGTAAAAGTAACCATTCTTTTTTTGTTCTCTTATTTCCTGTATTTTTTTGCTCTCTTTTTCTAGCACATCGTAAACGATTTCTTTACCTAGCAGAAGGGCTTCAGAGAAAATTTCTAATACAATATTTCTATTTAAAAAATTCGTTTGGACTTGGTGTTTATGATACTCTTTGGAAGGTAGTGTCGTGGGCTGCCCAATACATTAAGCACAGCCCTTCACAGTGTGCCTCAAGACACTTTTTCGGGCCATTTTTACCTAAAAAATCATCTATGATTTTCTCGGGCAAGTATTGGCTAGGGAAATGTGAAAAGTCATCTAAAAAGCCTTCATGAGTAAAGAAAAAAGCGCCGATAAGAGCTTGTTGTATATTTTTTTGGCTGAGTGCAGCGGGTGTCAGTGTTTCTACCCAGCCTGACAAGGCTTCTGCGCCTTTTGCAAGAGAGCGCCCTTTACCAAAGATCAATTCAAAAGCATAAAAATGACTGATATCGTGATTCATAATCTCAGAAACACCAACAAATCGACCTGCATGTACTTGTATTGAGGGATCATAGGGCGTTAGGACAACAGGCGCCCCTCCTTTTGCGTACGCCCTTAATAAAGGCAAAATTCCCAGTTTTGCTTTTTTTGGATCGGGGGAAAAAAGAAGCAAAGGCTTATAGGTGCCTTCATCAAAAGCAGCATGAAGTTGTTCTACTTCTGCGCTCTTGTCTTCCTCTTCACTGTATGAAAAGTTCAGTGTTAAATTGTTGAGAAAAGATTTTTCCAGCCTTTGTGCAGACTCAGCCGCCCAAGGTAGACAGTATAGTGTTGTTTGCTGGGACCAAACCGATAATCTCAAAGGCTTTTCAGACCCTAATTCAGCTAAATAGCCAAAATATGACCACACGATAGTGTTACTGAGAAGGCCCTCTTGGGAAAGAGAATTTATATGTTCAAGAGCCTGATCAATTAATTGATGTGGGGTTGGAGAGGATATCGATTTGACTGATTTTGCACACCCAGTCGGAAATTGCGGGTGCTCCTCTTGTTCTTGTGTTGGGGGAAGGGTTGATTTGATGATTTTTGTGTATTCAACCAAGGTTTGGGATCGCTCTTCTTGTGTTTGAGACAAAAAATCTTCCGCTTTTTCAAATAATTTTTCCCCGGCGTTGACCCAATGGGGCACTCTGCTTTCAGGGACAACATCTGGATTCATTGCAATGATAGAAAGCGAAAATGTTATTAGGAAAAGAGTAATCCATTGTTTATTCATGAATAACCTTATTAAATTTATATTAATTTTTTATAGTGTTCTAGCTACATTAGTCAATTGAATTGTGCGTTGCATTTCATCTTTGAATTTACCTTAATAAGAAACACCTTCTTTAAAGCCACTTTGACCATGATTGAGTTTCATCTTATAAGGGACACCAATGCTTGATTGCTCCATCATAAATCCAATAATCATGTGGCGTGTTCCTCGGGATATTTCAGCCACTTCATGCCTGTAGCGGGCATCCAATACCAAAAGGTGGTTTTTTTCAATTTTGTAGGGCATCAATCCTTTTTCTGGATGATGCACAACAAGTTCACCGCCGTCATAGTCACTTTCTAGCCCCAATATAAAAGTATATTTAACATAGGGTTGCGCATCCTGGTCAACGTGGGCAGCAATATAATCCCCCCCAATATAATAGTGCGCCTGAAGGCGCTCGATATAAGGACTGTCCATACCCGTTACCTGGCCCATGAAAGCTAAGAAACCGTCTCCAAACAACTCTTTTGTAGCAGCGCAAGTATAGTCAGAGCTAACAGGAGTTTTGGGCTTGTAATTGTATACCGAAACCTTGGTATCAATTGTGCTGTTGTTAACGCGTTTGTATTTTGGCTCTTCAAAATCAAACAGCAATTGGATTTTTTCTAACGCTTCATACGAGAAGAAATGGTCGTCTGGCCCTATAAGGATAGCACCCTCATTTGCAATAATTTTTTTGAAGCCCATCATAAGTAATTCTATAGTTTTTGCAAATATATGGATCGCTTTTTAAAAAATCAATATTTAATTAATAATTAATTAATTGAATAGTTTTCTTAGTGGGCCAATAATTGAATTCATTTTTTCTGGATCAATTAATGCCCGATTATACATCCAATACAAGGTATGGCCATTTCCTTCATGTTGTGGCAAAACATGCGTCAGTTTGCTTTTCGAAAACCTTAAAACATGACTTGCAAAAGAGCCAACACCAGCTCCTTGCTCAATCATAGATATCACTGAAAACGTTGAATTTGTTATGATATTAAGCGGTATAATTTGTGGTTGATTGAGGCGTGTAAACCAATTTAAATCAAGAACAGAATTTTGATGCCCTTGATAACCGACCAGTACATGCCTTCCCAAATCAGAAGCTTGCTCCAGGGGCGGCGCCTTTTTTAGGTAATCCTCTGATGCATACATAAAAAGCTTAAATCGCGTTAATACAAAACTTTCAATGTCTAGATTATGTCCAGCATGAAAATAGTTAAGCGCCATGTCAATTTCACCATTGGAAAAGTCTGGCAGCCCCTCAGAAAGCTTAATGCAGATAGAATAATCTGGGAAAGCCTGTAGAAGAATTTCAACAATATCAGCTCTATAGAGCCTTTCTGTTGTCAGCGTTTGTTGTACTGTTATTTTTTTTGGTAAAAATGACACCTTTTTTAATGAAAGATTTTTTTCATAAACATAGTCCTTGCATTCCTGCGCAAGCCGCCTACCCATCTCTGTTATCAACAAATTGTTGTGCAATCTCACAAAAAGAGGTGTGTTGATTTCCTTTTCCAAAAGATCAATTTGTGCCCGCAATCCAGATTCGGAGAGCCCAAGCTCTCTGGCAGCCTTATCAAAACTTCAAAATTTCTCAAGAGAGAGAAATGCAGGATAAAATCTCAAAAGCACAGCTTCTTTTTTTTCAAAGATAGACTGTTTCATGAGCCACTCTCATATGTCAGACCCTGAACCAAATCATCGACAACCATCCTAAACTCTCTTTCTAGAAACCAATCCGGATGCGATCCCATAAATAGCCGCTGTATATATTCATGGTTATTCAAAACTTTCTTTATGGGTTTAGTAGACGCCTGCATCATAGACCGAGATAAAAAACCAATCCCGAAACTTTTTTCAACAAGACATAAAACGGATTTATCTACATTTATTTCAATCGCATGTATGTGCCTATTCAATAAATCCTGCATGCTACTGCCATAATGCCCTAACTGCTGTTTGGTATAGATTTAGTGTATGCCTTCCTAAATTCCCCAATGATACAGGCTGACCCATCTTCTTTAGATATTTCTCGCTTGCAACTAAACTCAACTGATCACAGCTCAACTCTGCACACTGGGGAAAAATCTTTTCCAATTTATTATCCTGATAAAAAAGGCATAGGTGTGGTAGAAAATCATCAAAGCAAGTGGGTCCGATTTTTACGTCTGTCTCAAGCGTGATTTTAGTATGCGGATAGCGCCTACGAACAATACTTAGAAGTCTATCAATAATAGCGCAGGGAATATTAGGACACGTCAATATATTTAAGTATTTTCGATGGTGTCCCTCATCATAATCACGAAAGAATTCCTGAAACCTATCAAGATTATTTGACGAATTTAGTAATTCTTTTCCATTTTTTGTTAAAAATATTTCCTGTTTCCTAATCGTATAAATCTTAACGCCTGCCACGCTCTCTAATTTTGAAAGGCGGCGTCTAATGGCGTGCTCCTTCAAGCCGTATTTAATTGATATAATTGATAATTTTCGATACTTGATGCACGAATATAAAAAGCACAAAAGCTTGTCATCCATAAATAAAAACCTCCGGCATCCCCGTTTTTTTGAAAAGACTTGTATAATTTTTTTTAATTTTTTGAAGAATGTATCTTGAAAAATTTTAACAAGTTCCTAAATAAGGTTAAAATTAGTGAAGATACACATGACTCTTGATACTTGTGCGGCAAGAGGCCACCAACTTTTATACACAGCCTTCCCAGAGCTCGCTCACATTGATGAAATGACTCCCTTTTCTTATACCAACGCGCAACGTGCGCTTCTTTCATTTATTAGCCTGAGCAACAGCCCCAATATAAACGATATATTCAAAGATAAAACTTCTCAAGTCTTTGTTGGTTTAAGTGCAGCTAACATCATCACATGCCTGCTGGAAACACCTATTTTACTTAAGTGGTATAGCAATTACCTGAGTCACAGAACTTCAGAGGAACTGGGAGACCTTGTCAAATTTTTTGAAAAAAACAGCATCATAGATCCAACAATTATATCGTTTATTTCCGTCATATCTCTCAACAAATTATTAAATAAGAGAGAACAGAGGTTGAATAATTAAATGTATATCAATATAAAGAATGTGGTATTAGAGGTATAGTAAGTAATTATAATGACAAAGCCATCGCGCGCGCATCAATATTTAGCGGAAAAATACAGTAACATTGCATCAGAAGATACAATGACCCCTCATACGTATACGCCTATACAACGGTTTTTATTAACGCTTGTTCTCTCCGAAGAAGACCTGTTGACGAACACAGCACAAACTCTTGCAGAATCCCTTGCACAACTCAAGCTCTCTGACAATAAAATGAAGCTTGAACACATCTTAGACGAACTTAATTCAAATCAACTCATCCTCGCATGGGCTAAAGAATTTCTTCTCAAATCATCGCCGGAAGCTCGCCACGCGCTCACACAATCACTTCACCTACATTTTCCCTTTAACAACGCCAGCTTAAAAGTCATTCAGCTTGTTATTAATGGGATAGATTTATAAGCTTACTTTTTTAGAAATTCTCTCTCAAGCCAGTGAATATCATAATTCCCTGCTTGCATATCAGGATCTTCTGATAGCGCTTTATGCAGAGGCAGCAACGTATCAATGCCACCTATAACAAATTCCTCAATCGCTCTATGAAGGCGACGTATGCATTCTGGACGGTTTTTTCCATACACAATAAGCTTGGCAACCAAACTATCGTAATGCGATGGTATTTTATATCCCATATAGATGGGGCTATCAACGCGAACATGTAGGCCACCTGGTGGGTGATAATCTTTAATTACTCCCGGAGATGGCATAAACGTTTTAGGGTTTTCTGCATTGATTCGACATTCAATTGCGTGTCCGGAAAACTTAATATCATCCTGAGTGAAGGATAGTTTTTCACCGTAAGCAATTTTAATTTGCTCTTGGACCAAGTCGATCCCTGTAATCATTTCTGAGATTGGATGCTCTACCTGAATACGGGTATTCATTTCGATGAAGTAAAACTGTCCATTTTCAAACAAAAATTCAAATGTTCCCGCACCAATATAGCCCATACTCTTCACAGCCCGAACCACTTTCTCACCCATTTCAGCGCGCATTTCAGGCGTCACGACCGGAGATGGCGCCTCTTCCCATACTTTCTGATGACGGCGCTGAACAGAACAATCTCTCTCTCCAAGGTGAACCGCATTCCCATGCTTATCACCCAAAATTTGAAACTCAATGTGGCGGGGTTTTTCAAGATATTTCTCAATAAAAACCGTGTCATCTCCAAAACCAGCCAACGCCTCAGAACGAGCAAAGTTAAAAGCGTCTTCAATATCATTTGCGGAGTAAGCGACTTTCATTCCACGCCCGCCGCCTCCGGCAGCAGCTTTAATCAATACTGGATAGCCCATCTCGTTGGCAATTTCACGTGCTTGCTCTAATGAACCGACAACGCCATCCGATCCAGGCACCACCGGAATACCAAGTTTGACCATCGCTTCTTTGGCTGTAATTTTGTCACCCATCAGCCGTATGTGTTCAGGTTTAGGGCCAATGAATACTTGTCCATGTTCTTCAACCATTTCTGCAAAGTCTGCATTCTCTGATAAAAATCCAACGCCAGGGTGAACGGCTTCAGCACCGCTGATTTCAACGGCTGCCAAAATAGCGGCTTTGTTCAAATAGCTGTCTTTCGATGCTGCTGGACCAATACAAATACATTCATCTGCAAGGCGTGCATGCATGGCATCTTCATCTGCGGTTGAGTGTATCGCAACAGTGCGGATATTCATTTCACGGCACGCACGATAAATGCGCAAAGCGATTTCGCCACGATTTGCGATCAATATTTTTTTAAACATGTCAGGATCCTAAGTTATTACTCAATGACGATCAAAGGCTGGTCAAATTCAACGGGCTCAGCATCGCCAATAATCACCATTTTTACAACACCACTTTTGGTCGCTTTAATAGGGTTCATAACCTTCATTGCCTCGATGATCATCAAAACATCTCCCTCAGAAACTGTTTTTCCTTCTTTAACAAATGTGGGAGATCCTGGCTGGAGTGCTAAATAAGCCGTACCAACCATAGGCGCTTTAACAAGGCCTGGATGCACAGACCAATCAGGGGCCCCTGTCTCTCCCTCGGAAGGCGTGGCAACAGGACCTGGCATAGCCACAGGCATGCCAGGAACTTGCTGTGATACTTGATGAGGAGCAACGGTGACTTCCTTAGCAACACGGATTCGACCGAACTCAGTTTCATATTCAATCTCTGTCAGATCCGTATCTCTTAAAATTTCAGCAAGCTCACGAACCGAAGAGGCATTAACTTCAATGAGCTTTTGATTTTTTTTAGATGAGCTGACATCACTTTTAGTATTTTTTGGGGCCACTTTATTCCTCGTTTATAAACGTTACACTCTGTATACTTGACATGTAGAATGCCGTCAAGTTTGACCTCTTTAACCCACTTTATTCTTCGCCTACAGCTTGCTTTCCATAATAGATCGTTTTAAGCTCTGCAACCATTTCAATCGGCCGGATTTGCATTGATAAAGGCCTGTGAACCTCCATCTCTATGACACCCCTTTTCTTAAAAAAAGAGCGTCTTGGAAAAAAAAGACCCGAGTTGTGCGTGATCGGAATAACAGGTAAGCCTGCTTCTTGGGCAATAATCGCAAAGCTTGGGTTCAAATGGGCTTGCTCTCCATAGGGTATCCGGTGCCCTTCTGGAAAAAGGATGATATTAAACCCTTCTTTTTTCTGAGCCATGCATTTCTTAATGAGCCCTCTTAAAATAGATTTATTGCTCCGATCAACACCAATAAACCCTGAACGCCTCAGGTAAACACCAGCAACAGGAAGATTAATCAGGCTTTGCTTTACAATAAAAACACCGTTTGGCACCAACAAATAAAGAGCGGCCGTTTCCCACATAGATTGGTGTTGAGAAACATATAGAGCTGGATTTTTAGAGATATGCCTTCCACCAATCACCTTATAGTCTAAGCTAGAAAAAACACGCAGCGACCAAAGTAAAGTGTGGGCAGCAAATCTTACACGATCCCGGGCAAAAGACCGGCTAATATATGCTCCTGGCAAACATAACACCCCAACCACTATAATCGTCACAAAAAAGAAAATATTTTGGAGGGCTGACCTTAATAAGCGCATTAGAAGTCGTATTTACGCAACATTTTAAGAGCCGTAATCTTAGCCGAATAAGCCATCAGAACCACAATTAAAGCTGGAATAATGAAGGCGATGGCCCAAATATCCCAAGAAGATAATGCTTTAGTGATCAAAGGAAAGTCAAACTGATTCATTATATTATCAAAAACCAAGAGCGTCAGCGCTACCAAAATCACACCAACGAACGTTCCTTGTAAGGCAAGTTTAAAAGAGTGACTTTGATACTGCCAAGCAATGTAGTTATTTTTTGCCCCGATTAGATGAAGGATGTCGATAATGTCACGATGAATAATTAAACTCGCCCGTGTCATGTACGAAATCATAGCAATGACAGCTATAAAAATCAAAACGACGATGAGAAAACTAATAATCTGGATCGCATAAGCCATGTTAAAAATACCCGTCTTCCAATTAAAGTGATCTTCAACGTTAATTTCTGGATAAATTTTATTGAGTTGTTTTCGAAGCTGAATGACATCAAAAGATCGGCCTGGCTCAAGTTGCACATATATCAACTTGGACAAAGGTAAATCTCTAATTTGTTCAGCGTCCCCAAACCATGGTTCAAGTGTTTTGATAATTTCTGCCTGATTTGCTGTTCGAAAACTTTTAATACCTGGAACATTTTTTAATTGGGCTGATATTTTTTCTGTCACATCCTCTGTAAAGGGCGCGGCCAAATGATCAAAAGACTGGGTTGCAGGGGGGATTTCAATGGTAAGCTTATGAGATGTATCGCGGTCCCACCGATCAATAAGGGAATGAATGGTGAGCGCAATCAAAAAAACGATGGTTGCAACGTAAATCAAAAGAGAAATAAGCCACGGCGCCGATCTTGATGCTGGGTCTTGCCATAAAGGCAAATCTAAGCTTGAATGTGCCATATATTCACCCACCTTCATTTTTTTGAAGCACTTTAATTTTACCTTCATGAATCATCATCTCATCATAAGGGAAAGCGGTTGAAAGCGCATGATTATGCGTCGCCACAACAATAGTTGCACCCGACTTATGCAGCTGCTCAAAAAGATAAATCAGGCGCATCGCCACATCATCATCAACATTTCCCGTAGGCTCATCAGCAAGGAGAAGTTTTGGCCTTGCAATAACAGCTCGGGCAATGGCCACGCGCTGTTGCTGACCACCAGACATTTGAGCGGGGTAGGAATGAAATTTATCTTTAAGCCTCACCCATTCAAGCAATTCCATCGCTTCTTCTTCACGCTGTTTGTTATGAACGCCTTGTACTTTAAGGGGCAAAGACACATTTTCTAAAACAGTCAAATTTTCAATTAATCGAAAATCCTGAAAAACAACCCCAATTTTTCTTCTTAAGAGCGCCCGTTGGTCCATAGAAAGATTGCTCACATTCATACCAAAGGCGCGCAATGTTCCTTTGTCCGGCAACTGATCAAGATACAGCATCTTTAACAGTGTAGACTTTCCAGCACCACTAGGTCCCATCAAGAATTGAAAGCTTCCTTCTTGAATATTCAAATTCATTTCATCAAAGAGAGGCTTTTTTTGACCGAAAGACAAGGTCAGCTTCTGCGTCTCAATTAAATCGGTTGACTGTGAAGAAACTTGCTGATTAATTTTATTCGTCATAACTCATTACTATAATTACTTTATTATCAAAGGGGAATGATATTTTACCGAAGGGCTATCATTCATTTGGGTAACTTGATCTGAATTCTCAATCCGCCGCCAGGTGCTTCATCCAAGTCAATCCTGCCCCCATGGGAATGGATGATATCTTGCACAATACTCAAACCAAGGCCCACCCCGCCGGTTTCTGTATTTCGGGAAGCATCAAGACGATAAAATGCTTGAAAAACCTCTTGCCTTTTATCTTTAGGAATTCCTTTTCCATCATCATCCAGGGTAATATGAACATGGTCCCGGCTTTCCTCATGATAAATTGAAACGGTACTTGCATGCCTGGATGCGTTGTTAACTAAATTTTCAAAAGCACGCTCCAAACTATCTGGCCGACCATTGAAAACAACATCAGGCAAAATGTCAGAATATTTAAAATCAATGTCAACATTCTTAAACTTTTTAATCAACCTCTCAAGAAAGGGGCGGAGATGTATTTCTTCAAAACTTTCTCTATGATCGCCTTTGGCAAAATCAAGGTAAGCTGAAACCATCGACTGCATCTCTTCAACATCGTGATTTAAAGATTGCGTCAAATCATTCTTGGGCGCCATCGAAAGCTCCAGTTTCAATCGAGTCAGGGGCGTTCTCAAATCATGAGAGATCCCTGCTAAAACCTGCGTTCTTTGCATGACCTGTCTCTTAATTCGATTTTTCATAATGTTAAAAGATTCAATAAGATTTCGAATTTCTTTGGCACCATGAACCGGCACATCATCAATCGTCTCTCCTCTACCAAATTGTTTTGTTTTTCGTTCCAAAAGAATTAAGGGGCGAATCTGATTTCGTAGAAACAACCCCGCAATCAGGATAGAAATAATGGTTGTTCCCAGCGCCCAATACAAAACAAGTTCTGCGGTATTACTAAATAAACGCTTTCTTGGAAAATCTAACTGCATCACCCCATCTGGCAATTGAATCAACAAAAACAACAGAGTCTTTTTTGAAAAGACTTGATATTTATATTTAATAGACCGCTCAAGCTCACGCTTTAAATAACCAGTAATCCAGCCTGAAGCGCTTTTTTCTTCGGTCAAACTTCGATCAGGATAAAATTTATAGGCAAAATGGTAATGATTTGTGGAAATGCGGTTCAGCTCATCTTCGGTAAAAATTTTCTTTTCATATAAATTAATCAAACTCCGTGATGCACCAACGATATTTTGTGCTAATAGTTTTGTGACAGAGTCCAAATGACGATCCACAAAAACAAAAGCAGCCACCAGCTGAACCAAGACCAAGGGCGTAAAGAAAATCAGCAGAAAGCGACTCATCAACCCATGTGGCTTTAACGATTTTAAAGTGAATTGAGAGGGAAGCTTGGGCCAACTTAAACCCATAGAATATATCCCTGATTGCGAATGGTTTGAATATGCTTTGGTTGACGGGCATCATCTTCAAGTTTTTGCCGAAGGCGGGTGATTTGAATATCAATGGCACGCGTTGAACTGGCACCACCAACATGTTTCAAGACCTGATCTCGACTTACAACATCTCCCGTTCGGCCCAACAAAAACTTTAAAATCTCTGCTTCAGATGATGTCAAAGACACCGTTTTTTCATTATCTTTCAGCGTATTTTTTTGGATATTAAAGAGCCACTTTCCGATGTAAAAATTTTGGTTTTTTTTATCAACAGGGATGGTTTTTTGTCGCCTTAAAATCGCTCGCATCCGCAACAAAAGCTCTTTGGGTTCAAAGGGCTTTGGCAAGTATTCATCTACACCAATCTCCAGCCCGCGGATACGATCTTCCGTATCACTCATCGCTGTTAGAAAAAGAATAGGCAAAGTACTACCGCTTTGAATCAAGCGTTTCGCATACTCAAGTCCAGACTCACCCGGCATCATAACATCCAAAATCATCAAGTCAAAAGAGACCATACTCAAATGCTCATCTGCTTCTTCTGCAGACGCAACCGCGGTCACAAGATATCCATTTTCAGACAAATATCTCGCCAGCAAGTCTCTCAACCGTTGGTCATCGTCAACAACAAGGATATGATAATCTTCAAAATTCATAGCCATTACTATACTTTAAAGGAAAGACCAAGGCTATTGGTTTAGTAAAACACAGTCTCATTTCAACAAGCGGCTTGCATGTTTCTTTTTAATTTCTGCAATGGCCTTACCGGGATTTAAATGCTTAGGACAGGCATTGGTACAGTTCATAATGGTATGACACCGATATAATTTGTCATTATCATCAAGGGTATCTAAGCGCTTTTCTGTTGCTGCATCTCTGGAATCTTCAATCCATCTCTGGGCTTGCAATAGAACTGCCGGCCCAAGATAACGATCTCCATTCCACCAATAACTGGGGCAACTGGTGGTGCAGCAAAAACAAAGCACGCACTCCCACAAACCATCTAGCTTTTGTCGTTCTTCAGGTGTTTGTTTTCGCTCACTCTTTTCCGACTTTGGGTCAGGTGCCTGAATCCAAGGTTCAATAGATGTATATTGGGCATACATCATCGATAAATCTGGCACGAGATCTTTCAAAATCGGCATATGTGGCAAGGGGAAAATTTTAATATCTCCCGGGATGTCTTCAATAGGCTTAATACAAGCAAGCGTATTAACGCCATTCACATTCATTGAACAACTACCACAGACCCCTTCTCGACAAGACCGGCGAAACGTCAATTTTGGATCGATATGATTTTTAATATAAATAATTAAATCCAGAACCATCGGCCCACAGCGCTCTAGATCAATGTAAAATGTATCAAGCCGAGGTTGTTGATCCGTGTCTGGATCAAATCGATAAACAGTAATTTCTTTCACATGGCTTGCATCAGCCGGTTTAGGATAAACCTTACCCCGGATGACTTTTGAATTTTTCGGCAAAGAAAACGCAACCATTATTCCCTCTCTAGTAAACCCGTTTGGCTAGCTTCACAGATTCCACATCATCGGTTAAGGGAGTCATATGAACCGGTCGATAGGCTAATGCCACCTCTTCATCCCTCTCAAAAGATCCAAGGGTATGTTTAAGCCAGTCAGTGTCATCTCGCTCAGGATAATCATCCCGAGAATGCGCCCCTCGACTCTCCGTTCGGGCAAAAGCACTCGCAATTGTCACCATCGCTTGTTGGGCTAAATTCTCCAATTCAAGCGCCTCAACCAAGTCGGTATTCCAAAACATAGATTGGTCATGAAGCTTGAGGTCTTTTAGATCAGCAATCACAACTTTCATTTCATTGATGCCTTGCTGCAAAGTATCCGCGGTTCTAAAGACAGCACAATATTTCTGCATAATCTTTTGCATTTTAAGGCGCACCTCAGCAACATTCTTCTTGCCGTGCTTTGTTCTGAGTTGATCAATACGATCCACCCCTTTTTGGATCCACGCAGAATTGAGTTTTTCTTGAGGTGAACCCGGTTTTAAAATTTCTTTGGCACGCAGCGCTGCTGCCCGACCAAAAACCACCAGATCTACCAATGAATTTGTCCCCAATCGATTCGCCCCATGAACAGAAGCACAAGCTGTTTCTCCAATAGCCATTAATCCTGAAACTGTTGCATCTGGATTGGAGGCTGTCGGCCTTAAAACCTCCCCATGATAATTTGTGGGGATGCCCCCCATATTATAATGGACTGTTGGAAGCACCGGAATAGGGGCATTCGTCACATCCACCCCCCCAAACATTTTGGCTGTTTCTGAAATCCCGGGCAATCTCTCAGCCAGCAGATCAGGATCCAAATGCTTAAGATGTAAATGGACATGATCTTTCTCAGGGCCAACGCCTCGCCCTTCCTGAATTTCAATAGTAATTGCTCGGCTCACGACATCTCGAGAAGCAAGATCTTTTGTGTGGGGCGCATACCTCTCCATAAAGCGCTCACCATGCGCATTAGTTAGATATCCGCCCTCACCCCGCGCACCTTCAGAAATCAAACAGCCAGCACCATATATCCCTGTAGGATGAAACTGAACAAATTCCATATCTTGTAGTGGTAATCCAGCTCGAAGCACCATTGCATTGCCGTCCCCTGTGCAGGTATGCGCACCCGTACAAGAATAATAGGCGCGGCCATACCCCCCTGTTGCAAGCACAACCAACTGAGCCTGAAATACATGGATTTTTCCATCCTCTAAATTCCAGGTGACCACCCCTTTACAAACACCGTTATCATCCATAATCAAGTCAAGGGCAAAGTATTCAACAAAGAATTCTGCACGGCGCTTGAGGCATTGTTGATATAACGTATGTAAAATCGCATGACCTGTTCTATCAGCTGCTGCACACGCCCGTTGTGCTGGCTGACCGCCATAATCCACCGTATGACCGCCAAAATAACGTTGATATATTTTTCCATTTTCGGTTCGAGAAAACGGAACGCCCATGTGCTCTAATTCAATCACAGCTTGCGCGGCATTCTTACACATATATTCGATGGCATCTTGATCACCCAACCAATCAGACCCTTTGACCGTATCGTAAAAATGGAACCGCCAATCATCATGGCTCATATTGCCAAGGGCCGCACTGATCCCCCCTTGCGCAGAAACAGTATGACTGCGTGTTGGAAAAACCTTGGTGACGCAAGCAGTTGAAAACCCAGCGTCGCTCATGCCTAACGTCGCTCGAAGACCTGCGCCTCCTGCCCCCACAACCACAACATCATGTACATGGGTTTCAATTTGATAGCTTTTGGATGCTTCCATCATGCCTCTAAGGGTTTATGAACAAATGAACATACGTATAGATGAAGACTATTCCTGCACCGCAAAGCATCATCCGAACTGCAATCAAACTCCCCCTCTTGAGGTGCTGACAATGAATGTAATCCTCAACGATCTCCTTAAGTTCTAACCAAAAATGGTAAAGGCCTATACATATTAACATCGTAAAAAGAAAAGCATTTTTGGGCACACCAAACCATGCTCTCAAAGTCTCTCGATCCATAGATGTTAAGTCAGAAACAGTCACACTCAAAAACCAAAGACTCAACCCAAGAAATAAGACAAGCGAAACTCTGTGGGCAATCCATGTGCTGGCCCCTCTTTTTTGGACGCTTCCCCCTGGGTTCTGAACACCCGTCTTACAATGATCAGACATCATGCCAACCTTCCCCATAGCGCTAAAACACTGAATGCTGTTAAAACCACAGACATTACCAAAACAAAAAAACCCGAGGCATACACATTTTTCAATTCAAACCCTCGTCCTGTATCCCAAACCAGATATCGCAGACTGGTCCCAACAAAAAACCAGAAAAATAAAATAAAAACCCTTAGCAAAGCCTTGCCCCAAAGCATGGCTATGGCCGAACTGAAACAGGCATACAGTTCACTCTTCATAACAATGCTGTAGAAAAAACCGATTAAAGCAAAGACACCTCCCAACATAATCAAGGCTGAAAATCTGTGAAAGATAGACAAAGATGATGTTAATTGTGGTTTATAAATTTGTAGATGGGGCGATAGAGGCCGCTGTTTATTGTTCATTAAAAACTCCATACTATCTGAGATAAATTATCATGACTGTAGCTCAATTCATAGCAATCTATGAAAAAGCACCTCCTTATCTTATAAGACAATGTCGTGGACATGTTCTGAAATAGTCCCCAAACAACTTTTCAGAAACCGCTCTTTTAGTAGGAATTTTTTGACCATTCACATGGGTGATATGGCTAATGGCATTAGAAGCATGCGATGTAAACATCTCATCAGCTTGCTCAATCCAATCCATTTTAGGAGCCTGCAGCACAACGTCCATGCCAAGATGCCTTGCCCTATTCAAGAGCCGTTCTCGCGTCACTCCCGGAACGATAGCTTGATTTTCAGGACAGGTATAAAGCGTTCCCGCCTTAACCAAAAATACATTGGCAGACGCAGCTTCAATGATACGATCGTCACGAATAAAAACAACTTCATCCCCCCCCTTATCGATGACATCTTGTTTGGACAAAATGTTGGGAAGTAACGCCGTTGCTTTATGTTGGCAATAGGCAGATCGCGGATCAGAGGCAAGCCACACGCCGATCTCTCTATTTTCAACAAAAGTTGGCATCTTTTTAAAATACATAAACAGCGATCCCTTGCCATGCTTTGGAATTGCGTGAGCGCGTGGATAAACCCCGCGCGATACTTGGATATAGAGCAAGCCCTGTTTAATTCCCTCTTTTTGTAGCAGATTTGCCACTGGAACTTTAACAGATGATTGGGCCATATAAGGTTGCATTTTCAAAGAGGTCATACCCGCGTACAAGCGATCAAGATGTCTTTGATAATCAAACAAACAGCCTTCATGAACTGCAATTGATTCATACAAAGCATCCCCAAAAACAACAGCGCGGTCATTGATTGAAATTTCTGCAGCATCGTGCCGAGAATAACGTCCGTTAATGTATACAAGCTTCATGTTTTTTTAAAAAATCCTATCTAGCTCTCTTATCATGGATTTATGGGCAATGAATATAACCTTATCCTTTTCTCGCAGCATTTTATCTTCGAGTGTTACGGCAGGCATCCATATCTCATCACGAATAACACCAGCAATTTTAATATGGCCTTTTCGCTCAATTTTTTCATAATTCTGGCTCAAAAAGGAGCTATCGGCATGAATATGGATCCGGCATAGCAACCAGTTATATGCACCAAAAACTCTTAAAATTTTAACGGCTTTAAAGGGAATAAAACTCAACATCTCAGAAACAATAATCTCTCTGGTCCGCACCAAACTAGTCAATCCTAAGCTTGATAAAACATCAAAATAGGAAGGTGTGTGGATTAAAACCATCGTATTAGCCTGCATTTTTCGCACAAGCAAGGCTGATAAAATATTATTTTCATCATGATCCATCAGGCATAAGACTAGGGTATTTTTATCAACGCCAGCCTCCTCTAAAAGAGAGGGGTCCAAAGCATCTCCATTCAAAACAATGGCTTGTTCCAGGGTTTGACTAAGAGTTTTTGCCTTTTCTAAGTCTTTCTCAATAACCTTTAAATTCTTAACACTTTCCTGTTTTTCAAGACGTCTAGCAAGCTCTGCGCCAAACCGCCCACCACCTAAAACGACATAATTTGAGATCGATTCAGCATCAGTCATGTTTTGTCGGTTAAAGGCTTCAATACCCTGGTTATCACAGCAAAAGAATAAAACGTGGCCTGCTCTAATTTGGTCTTTGGGATGCGCCACGTCATAGGCATGAGATGTTTTTAAAATCAACGGCGTTATCTTAAGATCTTGGTGGTCCAGCCATTCTTTCAAAGCGTCGCCAATAAAAGGGTTTTCTGGCTCAAATTCATAAACGCAGAAATAAAGGCTAAGATCAGGAATAGGATATACGTTAATAAACGCATCATGCGCAATATTGTTAACAATATGCTGAGCAATGGCTTTTTCTGGGGAGATGATTTTATCAATGGCCAATTGGCTTTGCTGTAACGTTTTTTGGCGATGACGCGGCGCAAAAACAGTCTGCATCAGATAACAAACACTAAAACGTGCTTGAAAAATAGATTTTGCGAAATGGGCGGCCAGCAAATTATTTTCATCTTTATTTGAAGAGGCAACAAACAGATCGATATTGGATAAGTTAAGCTTTTGTAACTCAGAAATAGAGGCCGCATTACTGCACACACAGTGGGCATCAATTTTGGCATTCAGCTCAGCAATCGCCTCTTCGTTTTCGTCAATCACGATCACATCCTGACCCGCTTCCGAAAAGAAAGTAGCAATGGTTATACCGGCATGCGTCAAACCATAAACAACGATTCTCATCTTTGTTTGTTCCTATTCATTCGCCCCGGCTCTCAGCTATCTTCATTTTCTTCAAATAATCCCAATGATTTCATTTTTCTGTGAAGAGCTGTTCGCTCCATTCCAATGGCATCAGCTGTTTTTTTAATATTGCCCTGACAGCACTTAATTTGAAAGTCAATGTAAGCCCGTTCGAAACGCTCGCGCGCCTCTCTTAAGTTACCTACAAAAAGATCATCTGTGGGTGTCTTCTCTGCAACATTCTCTTGGTTATTTAAGTCTTGAGGAAGATGAATGGTTTTTATGTTCCGATCATTTTCAGACATTTTGATCAAGGCAGATTCCAGCGCGTTATTTAGTTGGCGAATATTTCCAGGCCACGCACATTTCAGCAACTGGTATTTAGCCTCAACAGAGAGCTTTATAGGATTTTTTCTCGATTTCAATTTTGACAAGAAATGCGCCAACAACGCATCAATATCTTCAAGACGGTCCTTTAAAACTGGCAATTCGATTTTAGTGATGGCCAATCGATGATATAAATCCTCTCTCAATCCCCCATGATACGCGGATGCGTTTGGTGTGCTGCTCGGCGTCAATAAGGTTGAAAGTATACGGACATCCAGGTCGATGGACTTATCACTACCAACCCTAGAAAATTTTTTGGTCTGAAGCAGGTGTGCCATCTGAGCATGGACTGACTTGGGAAGATCGCCCACATTTTCCAGCAAAAGCGTTCCGCCATTCACCCGTTCCAAAACACCAATCTTAACAACCGGATATTGATTGGCATCTTTGGACTCAGAACCAAAGAAATCTTCTTGAAACGTCGTTTCATCAAGGGCTGAGCAATCAACAGAAATCAAAGGCTTTGTTGCCCGATTAGAATGAAAATGAATATACTCAGCTACATGCGTTTTACCAACACCAGACTCCCCCACAATCATAACCCGGGATTGTCCTCGGACCACACTCTCAATTTCTTTTTGAATGCTTTCCATAACTTTGGAAGAACCGATCAGCTCGGCTTTCTTGATGACCTTATCCCGCAGAGAATCTAGCTCCTCAGAGAGCTGCACAATTTGACTTGCCTTATCGAGTAGGTTGGAAAGTTTTTCACTTTGAAACGGTTTTTCAATGAAGTCAAAAGCGCCTTTTTTCAAAGATGAGACCGCCGTTTCAATGGTACCATGACCACTCATCATAATGGTGACAATGCCAGGGTATTTGCGCTGAATGATATCCAAAATCGCAATGCCATCAAATCGCTTATCGTTCAGCCAGATATCCAACAAAACAATCCGGGTACGGTGCAGTTCTATCAGCTTCAGCGCCTCTTCGCTGTCGCCTGCTGTGTAAACAATATATCCCTCATCTTCAAGGAACTCGCTGAGCAAGGTCCTGATATCTGCCTGATCATCAACGACCAAAACACGAATAGCCATCTTTTTAATACTCAAATTCTACGGGTTAATGGTATAGCAATTTCAATAATGACACCACGAGTTTTACCAGGTTTGAGTGTCACTGATCCCTCATGGTTTTCAATGATGTTTTTTACAATCCCTAAACCAAGTCCTGTCCCACCTTGACTATAGGTCACATACGGATCAAAAAGTTGCTCCGTATCCACATTTTTAGGGAGTCCTTTTCCATTATCTTCGATTTGAATTAAACAATCATCATCGACAATTTTTGTCCAAATATCAATCTTTTGTTTTTTTTGACCTGTCATCGACTCAATGGCATTTTTCAAAACATTGGTGAGCGCCTGCAGTATCAAGTTACCATCCACAGAAAAAATTAAATCCGATGAACTAGAGCTATGAATGGAAAAGTCAATGTGTGGGTAAGCCGCTTTTTGAAGACCTACTGCTTTAGAAATCAGAGACACAAGATCAACTTTTTCAAATTTGGGCGCAGGCATCCGGGAAAAATCACTAAACGCATTAATCAAGCTTTGAATTTGCTGCACATATCGCAAGATTGTATCAATATAGTCAGAGAACTGAGGTTTCCCTGTTTCGATTTGATCAATGAATTTCTTCTTCAAGCGCTCGGTTGCCAGCTGAATTGGAGTCAGGGGGTTTTTAATTTCATGGGCAATTTGCCGGGCAACATCTGCCCATGCAGCTTTTTTTTGCACCATCAAAAGATCAGAGACATCTTCAATGGTGACAAAGTAGGTTGCGTGTCCATTTTCATCATGCTCGGTTAAAATTTTAATGGAAAGCGTATGCTCAATACCATCAATCAATATTTTTCGTTGAATCGATTGCGGCACATCCCGTCCTTTGTCAAAGACATCTCTAAACAAAGGCACCACCTTTTCAATTTTTTGTCCCAAAAACTTTGATAGGTTTTTCTGAAATATTTTCTTAGAAGGGTCATTAGCAAAAATAATTTTTCCCTCATGATTCACATTAATCACAATCGAAGAAATATTGGTTAAAATAGATTCAACAAAATGGCGCCGATTAATAAGCTCTTTGTTAACTTTCAAAAGATCGGTTCTCTGCGTTTCAAGTTGGGTGGCCATTTTATTAAATGTGCGTCGCAAGGTATTGATTTCGTCTTTTTTACTGTTTTCCATGACCCGTACAGAAAGGTCGCCCTTGGCCATTTTCAAAGATGCCTCTGAAAGTTCCTCCAAAGGATGGATCAAGCGATTGGCAAAACGCAGCCCAAAAACCAGGGCGGCAATCAACACCAACAAAGACACGACAATAAAAATTAAAATAAAAATCAACTCAATTTGCCGTCTTGAATCGAGTAGCTTGTTATAATCGTTGACGTTTAGTTCTGCTTTTTTCAGATAGTTCAAAACATCTGAATCCACCAGACGCCCAACATAAAGATATAATGGCTCTTTACTATTGATGCGCACAATCGCCCGCAAGCGATCATCATGGCCGCTATCAATTAAAATTGCTTTCGATTCTGGGGCACTGGCGCTAATTTCCCGAATTACTTTCGTTGGAATATGCTCAAACCCCATGGCAAATGTTAAGGCAGCACGTGCCACAATTTGTCTCTTGCCATTGTAAACCAAAGCCTCTTTCATACCTCTCAGATTCGACATCAAACCAAAATGCGCATTCAGCTCAGCTGCGGGTAGCGAGAGAATTTCCTGGTTACGGCTCAAATCACGTGCCAATAAAAGGGCATCCCGTTGCATCAATTGTTGATTTTCTTTCAAGTAGGATCGGGCAACGCTAATGGATTCCCGAAGAACACCTTGCACTTTATCGTTAAACCAAGACTGCATCCCGTAATGAAAAAACAGTGTTGAAAAAGCGATCATAATAACAGCAGGGATAATGACAACACCCCCAAACAGGGTCACAATCCTGAAGTGTAGCTTTGATCCTTCAACTTTTTGAAAAAACCGACGCCATAGTTGGACAATCATCGCAACGAGAACAAGGGCCGTTAACGTGAGGACAAAACCAAACAAGGTCAAAAACAAGTGCTGGTCACTCAAGCCCGATCCGAACCCCTTAAAAAAAAGGAAATAATAACAAGCGCCCGCACTAACAATTGTCAAGCTCACAAAAAAAAGAAGGGTTCTTTGCTTTAAAAAGTTCATATTCAGACTTTCTGCCCACACCGCCAAGGGCAAAGAAAATGTTGTTACCCAATCTTATAGAGAATCAGTTTGTTGCGCAAAGTATTCCGATTGAGGCCCAATATTTTAGCTGCCTTAGACTGGTTGTTATTTGTTTTATCCATCACTTTTTGAATCAAAGCTTTTTCAACTTCTTGGCACACCACTGAATGCAAGTCATTGATTTCATAAAAATTAGGGTGTGATTCAATGAAGGTATCAAAATAATCTTGAACCATCGATCCAAGATCTTTACTCACCAAGTCTGGATTTCTGCCTACAGAGGCCACAGGCATTTTTTTGATTGATGAAGAAGCGCTCATGCCGCTGTTTCCTTATCTAAACATGGATAGAAAAATCTATGGATTAACTCTTTGATTTCCTGGTAAGAACCCGAAGTATTAACTGCCACTCTAAATTCTGCAGAGCGCTCAAACCCCTTGCTGTACCAACTTAAATGCTTGCGCACCAATTTCACGGCTGTACGCTCTCCATAATGATCCATCATATCTCTTACGTGTCGTTCAAAAACAGCAACCTTGTAAGCCATTTCAGGCTCTGGTTTTTTTTGCCCAGTCTTCAAATAGTTAATCATCTGAGAGATCAACCAAGGCTTACCATAGGTAGCACGGCCAATCATCACACCATCCGCTCCTGAAAGCTCCAGCGCACGATCTACATCATCACATGTTTTAATATCACCATTGACTATCACCGGAATATCAACCGCGTCTTTGACTTTACGAATAAACGCCCAATCGGCATGGCCGTTGTAAAGCTGAGTGCGTGTACGTCCATGGACAGTGATCATTTGAATGCCCAGATCTTCAGCAGCCTTGGCCAGGCTTGGGGCATTGCGGTTTTGATCATTCCACCCTGTTCTCATTTTCAACGTCACCGGCACATTCACAGCATTCACAGTGGCTTCAATAATTCGCTTGGCATGATCTTCATCCTTCATTAAGGCCGAGCCAGCAAACCCGTTCACAACCTTTTTAGCCGGACACCCCATATTAATATCGATAATATGCGCACCGCGATCTACATTCAGTTTCGCCGCTTCCGCCATAATTTTTGGGTCACACCCAGCAAGCTGAACCGCCATGGGATATTGCTCAGGTTCTGATTGAGCCATCATTAGAGATTGACGGGTCTCGCGCACCATGGCAGCACTGGCAATCATTTCTGATACAACCAATCCAACGCCACTTTCCTTAACCAATCGACGAAAAGGTAGGTCCGTCACGCCCGACATCGGCGCTAATATAACGGGATGATCAATTGTAACAGATCCAATGTGTATAGGTTTCATCAAAAAAAACTGCTTAAATAATAAGCAGTTTTATCGAATTCTCACGTTAATTGCAACTGAAAGGTGGGGAATTCGATCAAACATTTAAATTCATCGAATGTAATATAAAACTTGTATAAAAATGACTAGATCCATAATAATATTAAGAACTATTTCTATAGATAAGTTAAATAAATGGTGGAAAATTATCGTGCCTATAAAATATATCAAAGATTTTATAATGTCTTTATTTAAAAATACTAATCACAACCCAATAGAAGAAAATAAAAATCCGAACCACAATACCCTTACAACTCAAAAAAACACAGGCCGTGGCTCAATTAAAATAAAAAAACAATTTAAGCACAACGCCCTATCATCCCAAGAACTTGAAGCTAAGTTTAAAAACGCCTCTCAACTTGATACGCGTGCCATGCTCAAAGCTTATCGAACACTCGTTCATGACGTTGCAATTTCCTTCAATGCCACCGATAAACATACCGTTCAAGATTTGGATACATACTTAAAAATCCTACAAGTCACATTAAAGTCTCACTCAAGCCCGGGAAAATACATCTTGCACCGGGCAAAAATTTTAGCCAAAAAGTTCGAGCTCATGGGCATTGGGGAACCAAATACTCTATCCCAAGTCAAAGGGGAAATAACGCTTCACTCTGCAACCATTGGACTGATAGATGAATCAGCTCTTATGTCGTCTGTGGAACATCCATTCAGCTATAAAGATGAACTTAAAAGATACGATGATGGTCAATCTTTCATGTATAACACCGGATCTGATGGGGACTATGACGTTCTCCTTCGCCTTGTTGATACACCGATCCCAATTGTTACTAAAAAAGAATTTAAGAAGGTAGCTGGCGGCACGATGATGCCGTATACGCTTTCCGCGCCGACAGGTTATCTTTATCTACTAGACGGTTTCACCAAAGACATGAACAACTGTCTAAAGCTTAAAGTTGATCCTGGATACTATCAAGTTGCGGCCTTTTTGTTAGCATCACGCTGTGGCGAATTTTGTCAGCATTGCATTGTCATCAGCAAAACTAAAAAATCAAAACAAAAATATGGTCAACAAATAGAAACAGTTGAAATGGATTTTTGATAAGCTCTCTATTCTCACCATGCTGTCAACAGCTAACATAATTTCAAAACTTCTTGAGCGGCACGCTCACTGGCGTAGTGATTATCCCCCTTCAGCAGCGTCAAACTCTCTTGAGTGTTTTTAATTTGCCCATCACGCTGTTTTTGACTTTCGATCAAGCCTAGCAGTTTCAGGGCGATGGTCTCAGGCACACACCGTTCTTGCAAAAACTCGGGCACAATTTCTTTTCCTGCAAGAATATTCAGCAAACATGCAAATTTTATTTTCAACAGCCGGCGGGCAATTACCGCCGTTAGCCACGAAACCTTATAGGCAATAATCATCGGCAGTTTAGCCCGGGCCAATTCCAAAGCCACCGTACCCGAGGCAGCTAAGGCTACCGCGCAAGCAGCATAAGCATCACTGCGCCCCTCTTCTGCCACGATGTATACAGGCACAGGCCAAGCACATACTTCTTTTTGAATTTTGTCTTTTAAGTGCGCTACCACAGGAATCACAACGGAGATGTTAGGCTTCTTTTGCTGAAGATAAAGAACAACTTCTTTGTAGACAGGCAGCAAACGCTCCACCTCATTCTTCCGACTTCCCGGCAACAGCGCAACCAAATCATGAGATGAATCAGTTTTATGTTTTTTGTGAAACCTTTCAGCCACGCCTATCTCAGCACTAAAAACCAGGGGATGCCCAGTAAAAACTGCCTGTTGGGTATTCTCGTCATTAAAGTAAGGCTCTTCAAAAGGGTAAAGACACAAAATCTTATCAAACAGTTTTTTGAATTTCTGAGCCCGCGAGGGACGCCAGGCCCACACCGTTGGCGCCACATAGTGAATCAAAGGCGCCTTGATCTGGGCCGCTTGCAATTTTTTAGCCAACCTCTTATTAAATCCCGGCAAATCAATGGTTACGACCACATCTGGATCAGCCTGAAAAATTGCATCAACCGCTTGGTTTAGTTTTTTTTTAACCATCCACAAGGATCCAACAATCTCAACCAATCCCAGTAAATTTAAGCCGTCAATGGGAAAGAAAGGCTGAAGGCCTTTAGCCACCATTTTAGCCCCCCCTAAACCATGAAACTCAACCGGTCTGTTGCTTTGCTTTTGAATTGCCTGCATCAAGGAGGCACCCAACAAATCTCCTGAATCCTCGCCCGCGATCAGAACTATTTTCAGCGGGCGGGGCGTGGTAATTGTCTCACTCTTTAATGTAGCCATAGATAAAAAGCCCCTTCTCATCGGCTTTGGCAACTGTTTGATCTTGGTCTAAAATCAGTGCACTGCCTGCCTCTACCGCAACCCCCGCCAATCCACATGCCGCCAGTTGATCGATTGTATCTGGTCCAATGGTTGGTAAATCCACCACCGTTGTTTGTTGCGGTTTTGCCGCCTTGATCAAAACTCCAACTTTTTTTCCCTCTCGTTTCAAACCAACTGTTCGCTTTAACAGTTCAGTCGTGCCCTCAATGCCTTCTACAGATAAAACCAGTTCCCGCTCCACAATCACAGCCTGTCCTATATCCAGTGATCCAAGCGTTTTAGCCACCTCAAACCCACGTTCAATGTCGCGCAGCGCCAGAGGATTGGGCGTCACTTGGGTTAAGCAGCCTTTTTTTATAAGCGTGTTGGGTAAGAAAGAGTGGGGCGCCGCCACCTTAAACCCTTCTTTTTCAAGAGTAGAAACAATCCACGTTAAGGTTTGGTCATCACCTGAAGAAAACATCTTCAACCGCGCAATCCATTTAATACCCTGCCAATCGGGTTTCAGCTTGTCTAAACTGGGTCTTTTGATGGATCCGGCTAATGTTAATATCTTAACGCCTTCGCCTCGAAGCGTCTCTAAAATCAACCCCACAGATCCCATGGGCGCAACACAATGCGGATAGCGTTTGTACCAATCTTCTTGGCTCTGTCCCTCAACAATTATCAGAAAAAAATCACGGTCTTGACGTTGCAACGTTTCTGCAATCAGTCGGGGCAACACCCCGCCCCCACAGATAATACCTACTTTACCGTTGGCATGCATACAGTTCTCGTTGAATCTTTTTGGATGAATCGGACCATGTTATGAATCAACACGTTGTCGGCATATTTTTCCGAAACAAATTGAACCCGTTCAGCAAAGCTTCCTTCATCAGCAAATAACAGCCGATAGGCAAATCGTAACTCGTCAATGGTTTCCCGGTTAAAGCCACGCCTTTTTAAACCGACCAGATTAAGCCCGCGCAGCGAGGCTCGGTTACCGTAAACAGAACCATAAGGAATCACATCATTTTCAACGCCAGACATCCCGCCCACAAAAGCATGGTCTCCGATCCGCACGAACTGATGAATGCCAGACAGTCCACCAACAATCACATAGTCACCCAAAATACAATGCCCGCCAAGAGAAACATGATTGGTTAAAATCACATTATCTCCCACATGACAATCATGCCCCACATGTGCCCCGGTCATAAAAAAGCACTTGTCCCCAATCGTGGTTTTATTGCCCCATTTAGGCGTGCCAATATTAATGGTGCCATGCTCGCGTAAAATGACGCTTTCACCAATAATCAGCTCGCCAGAGTCCTCCACTTTTTCCTTATTAAACTGTGGAGAGGCTCCTAAAGAAACAAACGGAAAGATGCGGGTATTTTGATGAATCGTCACGCGGCCCGACAAAACAACATGACTTTGGATGTGAACATGATCATGCAAAACCACTTTGGGCCCAACATGGCAATATGGCCCAATGGAAACACCCTTCCCAATTTCAGCGCCGGGTTCAATAATAGCGGTCGGATGGATGGATGTTGTCATTTACGCTTTTTTCTCAGCAATCATGGCCTTATATTCAGCCTCTGCGCAAAGCTCATCATCAACATAAGCTTGGCCTTTAAACTTCCAAACCATGCCACGTCTTTGCATATTTTTTACCCGCAATTCCACGCGATGGCCTGGCAAAACAGGTTTGATAAACCGAGCACTCGCAATGGACATTAAATAAACCACCGCGTTTTCGGGTTGAAGTTTGTTTTTTTCCATCACCAATCCATACATCACCAAAGTCCCGGAAGTTTGGGCCAACGCCTCAATAATGAGCACCCCCGGCATAATGGGTTTTTCTGGAAAATGCCCTTGGAAAAAAGATTCGTTAATGGTCACATTTTTATAGCCAATTGCCTCTTCATGAATTTCTGTAACTTTAACTTGATCCACCAATAACATCGGGTAGCGATGAGGGATCAAATTAATGATATCGTTATACTCAAGAATTTTAGGCTCAGACATTGTTTCCTCGTTTGGATGATAATCGTGTTAAAAAAGCTGATTGACGGTGCCATTGCAGAATAGGCATGATAGGAGATCCACCCATAATCTGATTTGCCTCAATGGATCGATGAACACCACTCTGGGCTGCAATTTTCACCCCATCACCAATGGTTACATTATCTGTAACACCAACTTGTCCGCCCATCACAACATAATTCCCAATATGAACGCCCCCAGAAATGCCAACTTGTGAAACAATCACGCACCCTTTTCCAATTTTAACGCCATGGGCAATTTGCACCAAGTTATCAATGCGGGTCCCTTGTCCGATAACTGTATCCGTCAAAGCGCCCCGATCAACGGTTGTATTGGCACCAATAGAGATATTGCTTTCAATAATCACGCGGCCCAGTTGTGGCATATCCACCGGAACGTTTTGATCCATCACAAACCCGAAGCCAGCTTGACCAATCGCTGTTCCATTCCAGATCACAACGTCATCCCCAAGCGTGCTAGCTTGAATGCTAACATGATCATGAAGACGGCAGCTGGAACCGATGCGAACGCCGGGGCCTATGGTAACATGATTGCCAATACAGGTATTAGGTCCAATGCTCACATCCGCAGCAATCACACAATTTTGGCCAATTTTGATACTGGGATCCAAATCGGTTTGTTTCAACTGAGTGGCGCCATCAAAGGGCACGTCCCATCCAGAAAATAATATATTAGCTAGCTGGGCAAAGTGTTTGTAAGGATAATCCGTCCAAACAATGGCACCCGGGTAACCTGCCAGCATATCCGCTTGATCTGGCCGGGCAAAACAGGCAGACGCTTTTGTATGACCCGTTTTATTCTTAAGTCTTTTGGCATCATAAAAGGTGATCGATCCTGCTGTCGCTGTTTCAAAGCCAGCAACATCCTCAATCTCAAGAGATTCATCGCCAGAAACACGCAGATTAAACGTCTCGCCAATGGTGCTTAAACGCATTTTTTTGACAAGAGGAAAAAAGCGCTGATCAACCATTCTTAACCTTTAGAGCATCAAATATCATATCATTTTTCAGAGACAGCCTCGATTCAACCTGCGCGGTGCAATCAAGAGATTGCTTCGCCTCTAAAACGCCACCACGGGGTAAAATGAGATGATAGCCCTCTTGATTGGAAACTTCTTTCAAAGCCTCTTTCAAGGCCTCAGAGAATTTCATTTCCACATCTGCTACCATCTGCTGAAGAACCTGACGTTTATTTTCTTCTTTTTTCAATGCCTCTTGAACGTTTTTCTCAAAGGTTTTTAGGCGTTGCTGAAAGCCCTCAGGCTCTGGCGTTTTGGGATTTTCTTGTAGTTTTTGCTTGATCGCATCCAATTCAGATTTTTCCTTTTTCAAGCTGGCTTCAAGAGTAGAAAATTCTCCCTTAAAGCCTTCAGCAATGTGCGCAAGCTGGTCTTCAATTTTTTCTCGATACGGTTTTTGAATCCCGTCCAAGTTTGCCACACACACCCGTAGTGCCTGAACCTCGGCTTTTTCTTGCGCCAAGACCGAACATGCAGACACCATCACAGAAAAATAAACGAATACATATTTCATCATTTCAAAGTCTCCTAAAATCGGCTCGAACCCATCGTAAAGATAATGGCCCGCTTTTCATCCCCCTTCGCAGAGGTCAAAGCATGACCATAATCAATGGTTATCACACCCATTGGTGAGGCCCAACTAATCCCCAACCCTGCAGAAGATCTGATTTTTTTACTATTGTGAACAGAAATTTTCTGGGCCTGGTTTTGATTATATTTTTGCACCCGTTGTTTAATTTTACTATCCCAAAGTGTACCAGCATCCATAAAAGCATGGCCACTAATCGCCATATCTTCTGGCAACCCTAGGGGGAAGTTTACTTGCGCCGACACAAGAACGCTTCGATCCCCTCCCAGCGAAGATTCATTATATTGGGTTCGGTTTCCTGGCGATGCAAAACCATGAGGACCCACACCACTGTAATCAAAACCTCTCAGCGTATTACCCCCCATCATAAATTTATCACTCACCCGGATGCGTCGCCCGCCGACTTCGCTCATCATGCCTGCTTGGGCATGTAACTCAAGAATCACTTTTTCAGTAAGCTTCTGATAGCACGCAGCTGAAAGAGTGTTCTTAAGGTATTTTACTTTACCGCCCACACCAGCAAACTCATTTCCCATGCTCAACAGATATCCGTCGGTGGGTTTAAGCCTGTTGTCACGATAGTCCAATGACAAATCATGGCCCACAGATGACGTCATGAATCTTCCTTTATCTTGAGCGATCAGTGGATAAACACCACTTCCAGGCGTACCAATTTCATCTTGGGAAATTTGATAACTCCAGCGCTGAATCAAGTGTTCGGTTAAGAAGTAACTAATCCAATTTCGAATCCCAATACTTTTTTCACTATAAGACGAATCAGAATCACGGTTCACTTTCATGACAAATACACCAATTCCCCAGGCCAAATCCCGTCCAAATAGATTGGGGTTAATGAAGTCAGCTGAAAGAGATTTTCTTTTCTTAGCAACCTCAAGAGAACTTGAAAGCTCATATGCCCGGCCAAACAAGTTTCGCTCGGCAAGGCGAATCATACCTAATGGCCCATCCAACGTTGCAAACCCAATACTAAAATTGATATCTCCAGTTGACTGTTCTTGAACTGTGACTTTTGCATCCACCAATGCAGATTCGCCAAATTTCACTTTATCGGTATCAACTTTAACCTCCTTAAAGAAACCAAGATAATTCAAGCGCTTTTCAGAATTACGCAACTTACTTTGATTAAGGGGGTCCCCCTCGGCAAAGCTCAACTCTCGACGAATAACGGCATCAACGGTTCGCTCATTCCCCACCACATTAATTTGGTTAATGAAAATCCGTGGGGCTGGTTTGATAATGAGAGTGATGTTCATTTTATGATTTTTCTCGTCAACATCACTGGTTGGCGATACATCCACAAACGAGTATCCTTGCTTGGTAATTTCGTCGGTTAAAGCATCAATCAATGTTTCAACTTCTTGCGCTGAATACCAATCCCCATCTTTAGGCTTAATGATGCGCTCAAGCTTAGATACATCCACACCCTTGATCTGATTTTCAAGATTGATGGTTCCAAATTTGTAGCGATGTCCTTCGTGCAAGTTGAATGTGATAATAAAACCCCGGTAATCTCGCATCAGTTGCGCCGTAACTGACTGCACCCGAAAGTCAACATATCCACGATTCAGGTAATATTTCTTAAGCTGTTCACGATCAATTTCAAGCCTATCTGGATCAAAAAAATCATCTGACGAGAAAAACTTCCACCATGCACTTTCTTTTGTCGAAATGGCTGCAGACAAATCCCAATCACTGATTTCCTTGTTGCCAACAAAATTAATCGCATGGATTTTGGCCGGATCGCCCTCTTCAATTTCAAACACAACATCAACACGGTTGTAGTCACGTTTGATAATTTTGGGGAAAACCCGCGCGCTAAAAAATCCTTTTGAGCGATAGATCGCCAGCAAACGCTGCACTTCATACTTAATCTTTTCTTCCGTGTATGTCGCACGCGCCGCGATCTTCATTTTTGTTTTTAGCAGTTTTTCTTTAACCCCCGAATTCCCTTCAAACGCCACATCGTTGATGGTGGGATGTTCAGCCACAGAAATAAGGAGAACGCCTTTGTCAACATTCAAGAACAGGTCACGAAACAGACCTGTGTTATAGAGTTTTTTAATCGCGGCGTTTAGTGTTTCATCCGAGACAAACTGACCTACACGCAAATTAGCAACGCTTTGAACATGACTTGGATCAACTCTGACATTGCCTTTAATTTCAATGCGCTCAATGGTCCCATTCGCTAAAACCAAAGACGGCAAAATAACAAGCGATACAAAGATAAAACGTCTGATTATAGAAATCACAAAATCCTCATTCATTATAAATTTTTTAGCTAAAAAGCTTCACAATCTTTTCGATGAAGCCAAATCGTTTCACATCATTCCAATGGGCAAAAATCATCAAAGCCAGCAAAAGGTAAAGGCCAATCTTAAAAGAGATTTCCTGAATCTTTTCAGGAACAGGGCGCCCTCGAATCCATTCAATAGCACAAAACAAAACATGTCCGCCATCCAACATGGGCACAGGGAGCAAGTTCAAGACACCCAAACTCACAGACAAAACCGCGATAAACTCAAACAACGCAAACAGACCTTGATCTGAAAAATCTTTAGCACCTTTCGCAATAGAGAACATCCCGCCTAAACTTGAGGCATCTTCACTGCCCGCAATCATGCCATAAAGTCCCTGAAAGATTCGGCCAATCAACTTGAAAGTAAAACCCACAGCTTCAACCAAACCCGCCCCAACGGTATAAATCTTTTGGGTCGGCATAATCCCAATGCCTGGAACTGTTGTGCCCACATCTGTTGATCGGCGCGGCTGAACAATAAGGTCATACTCAACCCCCTGACGATCCACCTTAACGATTAACTTGTGATCTAAATTTGCACGAACAACCTTCATGATATCGCGGAAGGTATGAATGGAAACTGGCTGAATGGTTTTTCCCTCTTCCAAGGGTAAAATACTTAAAATACGATCACCCGTTTTCATGCCTGTCACATCAGCTGCGCCCCCTTGAATAACCTGCCCTACAACAGGATCAAGCTCTTTCTTACCGATGGTTGTAAACACCAGGGTGAAAAAAACCATCGCGGTTATAAAGTTTGCAATGGGGCCTGCAACCGAAACCAAAATTTTTTGCCAGGGTTTTTTCAGGTGAATCATTTTTTCTTTTTCAGCTTTGCTGGCCTTTTTCATCGACTTTTGATCAGGTCGACTGGCAGCATCAGAATCACCAAGCATCTTAACAAAGCCACCCAGCGGAATCAGACATAGCTTCCAACGGGTCCCCTTTTTATCGGTTATGCCAAAAAGCTCTGGACCAAACCCAACCGAAAAGTCGGTAATTCCAACGCCGTTCCATCGCGCAGCCCAGTAATGCCCCAGTTCGTGCAAGACCACAACGACTGACAAAACAAGTAGAAAGGGAAGTATATAACCGATACCATGAAAAATTGAGTAGAGTATGTCCATTATTAAGTCTCCTAGAGCTTCAGATGACTCTAATCTATATTTGGAACATTCTCAAGAAAAACTGTAGGAAAATCATGATCTGGGAGCTGCTGACTGAACACCTCCGGGTAAAAATAAATCATGGTCGCAAGAAGCAATATGGTTGCAAAAAAACCATCCAGTCGATCAAGTATACCACCATGGCCTGGAATAATATCTCCACTGTCTTTAAATCCATGATATCTCTTGAGCGCCGATTCGAACAAGTCTCCCAATGATGAAACCAAAGCCAAAAGTCCATTGGTCAGCAAAAACAGGGACAGCGGCATTTCAATCGACAAACGCCGATGCAAGTACCAGCCTACGAGCAAGGCAAAACCAGCGCCTCCCACAAGACCGGCCCAAGTTTTTTTCGGGCTGATGCGCGGCGCTAATTTAGGGCCAGCAAACAGCTTTCCAAATACCAAGCCACCCGTATCATTGGCAATGGCAATAATTGCTGCCCAAACCAGAACATACATGTATTTGGGGAAAACAGCGATCAGGGATAGACACGTAAAAATGGGTAACCCCACATATAAAAACCCAGCACCCATCCAGAAAAAACCCCGCCGCCAGGTGAGCCAACTCATAAACATCGCACCAGAACAAACCAAAAACAACCAGCCGAATCCAGCATAAACATAGTGAAAATGAATTTGCAAAAACCCAAAGAACAGCATAACCAGCATAAATCGGCGCGCTCGTTTTTTTTGGGTGATACGTGTCAGTGCGCACCACTCACTGCAGGCCAGAACGGCAATAAGCCCCAGTAAAATTTGCGTGCCAACAGCGCCCGTCAAAAAAGCAGCCATGATGATAAAAATCAACACAAGACCTGAAATGAGACGCTGAGTCATCTTAGTGAGAAGTTGGTTATAGTTGCTCGGATACTTTGCCATACCTTCTCTCTGTTTGCTGAAAATCTTGCAAAACTTTGTGTAAATCATCAGCCCGAAATTCTGGCCATGTTTTAGACACAAAAGCAATTTCACTATACACACTTTGCCAAGGCATGAAATTGCTTAAACGCTGCTCACCACTTGTCCGAATAATCAGATCCATGTCTGGCAGATCATGGGTGTACAGATGTGCCTGGACATCTTCCATGGTAATGTCTTTTGGTTGAAAATCCCCCGTCTTTACCTTTTCAGCAAGCTGCTGAACCGCTCGGGTAATTTCCTGTCGGCCGCCATAACCAATGGCTAACGTCAAATTAAATCGATCATACATCTTTGTTTTCGCCTCAGCCTCTTCCATGATGGTGCGGGTTTGATCCGGTACTTTGGAGAAATCACCAATGAAGCGCACCCGAACTTGGCGCTCGGCAAATTTATCAATCTCACGCCTGAGGCTTTGCTCAAGCAACGCCATCAGCCCAGATACTTCATCTTTGGGCCGCAGCCAGTTTTCAGACGAAAACGCATACACGGTTAAATAGTCAATGCCAAGACGTTGAGCCTCTTCACCAATCAGCTGTAGGGTTTTGCGTCCACGTTTATGCCCTTGCAAACGAGAGAGGCCAAAGCCTTTTGCCCATCGGCCATTGCCATCCATAATGAGTCCAAGGTGGCGAGGGAGCCGCGAAAATGAAGCTTTCGGTTTATTCATCAAAATCCTAGAGCGTCATGATGTCTTTTTCTTTAGCGCTTAAAAGCTCATCAATTTTTTTAATGTGCTCATCCGTGTGTTTCTGAACGCCTTGGGTGAAGGTATGCACTTCGTCTTTAGAAATTTCACTGTCTTTTTCAAGCTTCTTGATTTCATCAATCTCATCCCGTCTAACATTACGAATAGCGATTCGCGCTGCCTCGGCATACTTGGCTGCAATCTTGGTAAGCTCCCGTCGACGCTCTTCGTTAAGCTCTGGCAAATGGATCCGCATGCTGTCGCCATCAACGGTTGGGTTTAAACCAAGATCAGAATCAAGAATCGCTTTCTCAACCTTTTTCACCATCGATTTATCCCAAACTTGCACAGACAACGTCCGAGATTCCGGAATAGAAATGGTCGCCACTTGATTAATGGGTGACAGCGTCCCATAAAAATCTATGCGAATTTGATCCAGCAAACCGGCAGAGGCCCGCCCTGTCCTCAAAGAACCCAGTTCTTTACGAAAGGTTTCAATTGTTTTATCCATGCGGGCGATTAAATCACTGTAGTCGTATGACATGTGGGTCTCCTAATTCATGTGGGTGTATTGTACGGTTGGATCATCCTGAATAATTTTAACAATATTCTCAATGGGAAATAAAGAAAACACAATTAACTCAAGGTTGTTTTCTTTTGCCAAAACAAAAGCTGTTTGATCCATGGCTTTTAATTGGTATTTGATGGCATCATCATAACTTAACGCAGCAAAGTGCTTGGCCTCTGGGTTTTGTGCGGGATCTGCATCATAAATACCAGGATATTTTGTTGCCTTAAAAAGACAGTCACAGGTCATTTCAAGCGCGCGAATCACACCGCACGTATCTGTTGTCAGAAACGGAATGCCAAGTCCGCCGACAAAAATAACAATTTTCCCAGAGCTAACATCTTCCTCGTGCTGATGGGCATTAAATCCCTGGACAGCATCCCCATAGCTTTTGTTAGAAACTAAAACTGATGGCAAACCAATGGATTTAAGAGCATCCTGCAACGCAACACCATTCATCACCGTTGCCATCATGCCAATGGTATCAGCCCCAACCCGAGAAATTAGTTCATCGCAATTTTGCGCGCCGCGAAAAAAGTTGCCACCGCCCACAACCAGACAAATCTCAAGGTTCAAGTCATGGAGTCTTTTCAAGCTGTACGCCAGATCAGATAAACCCTGTTTATCAAATCCATGGCTACCTTGGCCGCAAAGAGCCTCTCCTGATATCTTAAGTAATATTCGTTTGAAAGGCTTCTTTCCTTGGCTGGACATCATCAATTCTGGTGCATCTTTTTAGGAAACGATACTTGAAACTTCTGCAGCAAAATCACCTGTTTCAACTTCGATGCCTTCTCCCAATTCAAAGCGGTCAAAAGCTACAAGTTTAATGCTGGCACCCAAATCTTTTTCAGCCTGAGCAATCACATCACGCACAATGGTTTTCCCATCGATCATGTATGTTTGATCGAGCAGTACAATTTCCTGAAGGTATTTATTGATCCGGCCATCCACCATTTTATCAACAAATTCCTCTTTTTTTCCTGATTCAAGAGCATTTTGACGATAAACTGTTCTTTCCTTATCAAGCAAAACTTGGCTAACATCTTCACGCATCAACGCAATCGGGCGGGCGGCCGCAATATGCATAGCAATCATCTCCCCCAGTTCGCGCAATTTCTCTGAATCAGCTTCTGATTCCAATGCCACCAAAACACCAATCCGCCCCATTTCAGGAGAAACAGCACCATGAACATAGGACGCAACAACACCTTGCTCAACAGACAACGCAGCAACCCGGCGCAAAACCATGTTTTCGCCAATCACGCTGATTAGGTTTGTCAACTCTTCAGCAACGGAGCGCTCAGAGCTGTAGGCACTGTTTTTAAGCGCTTCAATATCGGTTGTGCCCGCTGGAACCAGGGATAGCGCTTTTTTAACAAAAGCTTGAAAGCTTTCATTTTTGGCAACAAAATCTGTTTCTGCGTTCACTTCAAGCATCACACCAGATTTTCCATCGCTTTTACATGCGACCAAACCTTCCGCAGCTGCGCGGCTTGATTTTTTAGCGGCTTTTGACAACCCTTTTACACGAAGCCATTCGATGGCTTTTTCCATGTCGCCCGCTGATTCAAGCAACGCTTTCTTACAGTCCATCATTCCTGCGCCCGTTCTTTCGCGCAGGTCCTTAATTTGTGCAGCACTTGACATATTTCTTACTCCTTAAATAGTTCTCAAAAAAAACCAGCGCTTACGCTTTAGGCTCTTCAATAGCTTGTTCAACCTCTTGTTCAACTTTAGCAGCAACAACCTCTTCGGCTTGCTCAACAGATGTTTCTTCTGTTGTCACACCTGCAAGATTCGCTTCTACAAGGGTTGTACTTTCACCAATGTCTCGGCCCTTTGTTGTAGAACGGCTTTGACGTCCAGCAGAAGCCGCCGCTGAAAAGAGCGCACAGTACATCTCAATCGAGCGAATCGCGTCATCGTTCCCCGGCACAGGGAATGCCACACCAGCTGGATTAGAGTTGGTGTCCAAGATACCAACAACGGGGATATTAAGCTTATTACACTCCGCAACAGCGATATGGTCACGGTTCACATCCAAAACAACAGCCATGTCTGGCACGCCATTCATGTCAATAATTCCGCCGAGAACGCTTCTGAGCTTTTCAACTTCACGCTCAAGTTTCAATTTCTCTTTTTTAACCAGGTTACTGTTTTCATCACCCAGGTCTTGTTCGAACTGTTTTAAGCGACTGATAGAGTTAGAAACGGTTTTCCAGTTGGTCATCATGCCACCCAACCAACGGTGGTTGACATAATATTGCCCCGCTTTTTCAGCAGCTTCTTTCACCAACTGAGCTCCTTGGCGCTTGGTCGACACGAACAAAATCTTACCACCTGTGGCCGCCACATCATGTACTGCTTGCAAAGCCACGCGCAACAAAGGTGCGGTTTTCTGCAAATCAATAATGTGAATTTTGTTTTTTTCACCAAAAATGTAAGTGTGCATTTTTGGATTCCAGCGGCGCGTTGTGTGGCCAAAGTGGATACCTGCTTCAAGCAGTTGCTTAATCGTAAATTGAGGGATTGCCATAATTATTTCCTTTCCGGTTATCCATCCGCTGAGCCAACCATTTCTGGACCGGGGGTCAGTTTAAGACCAATCTCAGCGTGTTTTATTAAACTGTTACTTACAGGGTTATTCCTAAATTTTCAAGTTAATTGTCACCTCTGGTAATGAGCTGCTCAATTAAAAACAGTCGTGCAATTATGAGGGCTTCTATATTTACGACGCCTTTTGGCCAATGGTAATAATCATTTCTGCTCCAAAGCTACCCACGAACGTTTGATTGGAAATCTGCTCTAGATATATCTGATTCAATTTTTTCACAATTTCCATCCCTTGCTTGTATTGATCTGTATTTGGATTTGAAATTGGGTAGAACTTTTGACAGTCTTCGGGTGAAAACAAAAGATAGTTTTGAGAGGCCATTGCTTTGATAAAATTTAAATTGGCTTGCTCCTCGGGCGTTGAGTAAGGGGGATAGAGGCTCAGAACTTTATCATTCCGACATACCGTCACTTTACAAAACCCGACATCACGCGCCATAGATTCAAGCATGTAGGCAATTGTAATATCACCCCCCTCCTGATATTTTTTACCCGCTACAACATGATTAAAAAAATCGATCAATGTTATGCCTTCCTCGTGACTAAGCGACCGCAGAGCAGAGTTTGCGTTGGCAAGAATACTTGTATTATTTGTCTCCGCCAAAATAGCCAGGCCTCCGGGCTTCAAAACTCTTTTAATTTCATCAAGAGCCTTTGTCACATCATGGACATGAATTAAAAGCGTTTGGCAAAAAACAAGATCAAAAGTATTGCTATCGAATGGAAGCTCACACACCTCTCCTGGTTGATAGGAGATGTTCGGATAAGACTGGCTTCGCTCTTTGGCTGTTTCAAGAATTTTAAGATTGGCGTCAACACCCAAAATTTCTGTCTCTGAACCACACAAGCCCGCCAAAAATTGGGTTGAATGGCCAGCACCACAACCAACATCTAGCGCCATTTTCTTGGATTTGAGATCGAAATTTTCAGCAAAAAATTTCTTGTACCCATCCGACCACCAAAAGTTGCGAATGTCGGCAGACAAATGAACGCTGAAATCTGTTTTTGTTTCTTCTGAATGACAGTCTTGTTTGTTGGCCATCTCTACCCCTTTTCGTTTAATGTTTGAATAGCAATAATCAAAAGAACTTTAGGGGGATTTCACAATCAATACAATCCATTAATGCTCCCTTAACCTGCACCACCTAAATTTAGAAAGCGTCATCTAAAAATTAAGAGAGGCACCTTTATACCGCACTCTTAAACTCTCCTAAGAGATCTCTTAAGGAAAGTCTGTTCTCCTTCTAAGCATGATATGCTACCTTATCGAAAAAATTAATGATTATGAAAACCATCCGCACTGCCCTTTCTGATATTCTTAATCAGGTGTTATCATCACACTTTAATATCCCTTTGCGCCCCTCATTGGTTCAAGCATCTGACCGGCCAGATCTTGCAGATTATCAAAGCAATATTGCCCTGATGCTGACCAAACAACTTAAGAAATCACCGCGCTCTATTGCAGAAACCATTGTTCAAAACTGGCCGAAAGCGGATCCAACGCAAGTAAGCATTGCTGGCCCCGGGTTCATCAACTTTAGACTGACTGATCAACAGCTTGTTGATTCTTTGAACGAAACATCTCTGACAAAATGTCATGATCCGTCCCTCCACCAAAAGAAAATTGTTATGGATTATGGCGGGCCTAACGTTGCCAAACCCATGCATGTCGGTCACTTACGTTCAAGCATTATTGGTGAATGCCTCAAAAGGCTTTATCGATTTGCTGGCGCCCAGGTCATTTCTGACATTCATTTAGGGGATTGGGGCACTCAAATGGGGATGCTGATTGTTGGTCTCAAACAAAGGCATCCCGACTGGGTTTACTTCCATAAAAATCACACCGGGCCCTATCCTGAAGAAAGCCCGATAACCCTTGAGAATCTGGAAGAGATTTATCCCAAAATCTCAGCCGCTTGCAAAGAGAATACCGACCTGGCCGAAGCTTGCCGACAAGCCACCCACGAACTCCAACAAGGTCGCTCAGGCTATGTAGCGTTATGGCAGCATTTCGTTGACGTCTCACTCAGCGCCATGAAACAGGAATTCCATCGCCTGGGTGTATCTTTTGAGCATTGGTTTGGCGAAAGCCGCTACCAGGCGCACCTGCAACCTTTGGTTCAGTCCTTTCAAGACAAAGGTGTTGCGGAAGTCTGTGAGGGCGCAGTTATTGTGGCCATTGAAAAACCCGATGATAAAAAGCCGATGCCGCCAGTAATCTTGCAAAAAAAAGACGGGGGATTTCTCTATGCCACCACTGACCTGGCAACCATTGACGAACGTATTCACCACTTCCAGGCCGATCAAATCATTTACGTTGTTGATAATCGTCAAGCGTTACATTTTGAGCAGGTTTTTCGCGCGGCAGCCCTTTACGGATGGCATGTTGATTGGTCATTCGTCGGTTTTGGCACCATGAATGGCCCAGATGGCAAACCCTTTAAAACAAGAAAAGGGGGCGTCATGAGGTTAAAAGATCTTATTGATACTCTCACGGAACAAGCAAAAGAACGTCTTCTTTCTTCCAATAGGGAGCATCAGTTTACACCTGAAGCTCTTGATAAAACAGCCCATCAAATTGGACTGGCTGCTTTGAAATTTGCTGATTTGCAACATGATCCGAAACAAAACTACCAGTTTGACATCGATAAGTTCATGCGCTTTGAAGGCAAAACAGGTCCTTATCTGCAATATGCTGCTGTCCGGATTCAAAGCCTGCTTGAAAAAGCCAACCTTGACTCATCCGGGAAAAGCGCCATTCAATCGCCGGCCGATCTCCCAGAATCTGCGAGAGATGTCTGCATCCATCTAACCCGCTTCCCAGAAATCATTCAAGAATCCCTGGCACATAAATCACCCAACATTCTATGTGAAGCTGCTTTTCAACTCGCACAGAGCTTTAGCCGATTTTACAACGCCGCCCCCATCTTGACGGAGTCCAATCAGAGTGTTCGGATATTGAAAATAAATCTTTGCCAACAGACCTTTGCTACCCTGCAAAGATATCTCGACATACTTGGCATCGAAATACCTCAAAGAATGTAGATTCTAAAAAGGTTTAATCTCTAGGGATTTTTGGGCTTTGTAACTGTTTTTTTTGTCGCGGGGTTTTTCACTGCAGGCTTCTTGGCAGGCGTTTTTTTTGCAGCTGGTTTTGTCGCCGTTGATTTTGTTGTAGCCGGCTTTTTGGTAGCCGCCGTCGCAGCCGATTTAACCTTATCAACAACATTTTTAGTAGCTGAAGAGGCTTCTGCGGCTTTCTTTTCATCAAAAAGCCCCTTTTTCTCAGCGCGTTTGACCAATTGCTCAACCTTGCGCGCTTCCCAATCTTTTTTCATAAACAAAAATTTATCGCGGAGCTTATCACACTCAGCATAAACTCGATGATCAAGAACATGTAACTTAGAAGCTTTTACCACAAGCGTTGCTCCCCAAATTAAGATGATCCAAATGGGCCAGAAATGTCCGCCATCGAACAAGACCCACAAAAAGATAATGGCGGCGTTGGCCATAATGTAGCTGTAAAGCTCACCATAAAAGTTTTTGAGTAAGCGGGCGTATTTTTGCGCTTCTTCTTTTGAGTTTAACGTTTTCATGTTTACAACCTTTAAATCACTTTTACATCCTGGCACAAAATTAGTCTGAGAGCAACTCTTGATCAAAGTTCAAATTCTCCGATATAATATTTTGTCAAAAATATCCGTTAAAACAAATGGCTAACCAGAGACGTACGCCATCCCTTACCCAAACTACTTGAAGATGGATCTTTAAGTGCAGCATGAATATCACGTTTGCGCGCCAACAACGATGGATTCATTTGATGTGCTTCCGCAATTTTAATAATCTTCTCTTGTAGGTTGAGAACCTCAGATTTTTTAACGCCCTCTTGCACATTTTCCGGAAGCTGAACATCTTGATTCAAGGCCTTTGAAATGATCTCTAAAAGATGCGCTTTGATATCTATTGTTGGATCTGGTGATGGCCATCCCATTGGCTTATTCTCTTTATAATACTTTTCTAAAATTTCCTTGCAGAGTCTTTTCTGGGGAGCCCCATCCATACTCATTTCCAAACACAGCTCATCCGACAAAACGTGACGCACAGCCATATTAAACCAGGAAGCTGCTTGATCGCGTGCCATTAAAATTTTCATTAAAATAACAACCTGATCTTTAGATAAGTACCGCACAGGTTTTTTAAACTTTTTCAACAGCGTTTCAGGTGTTTCCTGATAAAAAGCGCCCTCTTGAACAGCGGCCATATCCTCTAAAAACCACGCATACTTATTGCCCGAAAGCTCTCTTAATTTTTCATAACAATGATAAGTATATTGCACATCGTCATGAGCATAGCGCAGAGCTTTGGATGGTAAGGGGCGTTTCAACCAATCCAACCGCTGACAACTCTTATCCAAAGTCACATTAAAAAAATGGTGGCACAGAGCCCTCAAACTAATATTGGCCTCAAACCCACAAAATTCGGCTAAAATTTGGGTATCAATCAGCGGCTTGGGCACAACGCCCAATCGGTGTAAAAAAATATCAACATCTTGACGGCTGGCATGCATAATTTTTGAAACATGTAGATTCGTCAAAAAAGAGCGTAGGCACTCAACATCTGAATGGATGGGGTCTAGCGTGACACTGTTTTCTCGTGTCGCCAATTGGACCAGCCCTAAACGCGTATAATAAGTTGACCGTCTGATGAATTCAGTATCGACAGCCACAGCGCTTTCTAACTCAAACTGTTCGACAGGAAAGGTATTTAAAGAATGATAATGACGGGTGAGGTATTGAAAACTCATCCCGACCGCTGCTGTGCTGAAAAGTGCAACCAGATAAATCCAAGAGACCCTATCAAAAGGCCCAAGGGAACAACCGACAGACCCATCTTGAAATCAGCCAATGTGTACATCGTTTTGACGGAATCGGGGCCTAGGTTCAGCATAGCCCCAATAGCTCCATGGTAAAAATACCCAAACATCATAATCACCATATTGACAAAAGCTGTTGTAAATCCAACCAATCTCTCCGAGACAAAAAATGTTGCTTTGGTGATCGCTGGAATTTGATAGGCACAAAAAATACCAATGAGCACCAGTATCATCGGCAACCAGAATAAGGATGGCGGCGCATAAAGCAAAATCAGGAAAGAAATCGTCATGACAAGCCCAGAAAAAATAATAACCGTAAAGTAACGCCCCGTTTGATCACTCAATGCCCCAATCAAAGGCGCCCCTATTCCCATTCCAATAAAAATGAGACTTGGATAAAAAGCCATCTGTGCTTTACTCTGATCATAAAGACGCATTAAAAATTCGGTACCCCAGATATCAGCAAATCCCTCTAACGGCGCTACCATGAGACCCGCAAAAATACAGATGAGGATGACATTTCTATTGCCAAGAATTTCGCGGATTTGCAATCGAAGGGGGGTTTTTTCTTGTTGTGGTTGGGGGATGTCTGGAAGGGTCCAGTACATGCCGATTGCCAAAATGAATCCTGCAATCATCAAAATAAAAACACATAACTGCCAATTATACTGTTGAATTAAATGATAAAAGGGCTGACTTCCATAAAGCGCTCCCACCAATCCAATGGTTACTGTCACTCCCAGAATACGACTGAATTTTGAAGAGGAAAAAGCCATCCGGATGATCTTAAAAACACCCAAAATGGCCCCCGATGACCCAATTCCCATTAATAGCCGCCCTAAAATAGGATAGAGGGCGATGCTTTCAACCATCAGGGGAGCAAGGCCAACGATGCACAACAGACAACAAAGAGGCATAATTTTTCTTGGACCTATGCGGTCAATCCAGAAGCCTAGAGGCAGATGAGCCAACCCATATCCAATATAGTAAATACCTGAGTATTGGCCAAATAGAGAGGCATTCATTTGATAGGAAGCCATGATTTCTGGCATCACAATACTAGGGAAAACCCTTAAGATATATTGATAGGCATAAAACAGCGCCACACTACTCCACGCCAGCCATGGCATCGTTATCTGAGTTTTATTTTCTTTTATCATGGCGGCTAGAATACGTAATATTGTTCAACTCCACAAGGCTGTATATCAATCATGCCTTTTATCGGATGAGATCCTCCCATCAGAACGATGTTTGACCCAACTTCTCCGTCATTGCGAGGAGGCCTTTAGGCCGACGTGGCAATCTCACTTCTATAAGAAAAACTAAGCAATCATGAACTCGGACCTCAAATTAGGCTTGTCCTTAAGTAATTTGTTAAAGAGTTCTTCCTGACGCAGGTCGATCAAAACGTTTTCTAAGTTGGGCATACCTTCCATGAAGCGATCAACCTCTACGTTTTCCAACTTTAATAAAGGTCTCAAGTCAACGGATTTTAATTGATGACACTTAAATAAAAAACCACCTCCAACCTGATTAAGCTGGGGCAGGCTCAGCGTCAGGGTCTTTAAACTTTGATTTTTATATAAGAAACCCTTTTCAATCTTCTTAAGCTGGGGCAGGC